>JBAXYX010000001.1:0-56425 GCA_041670625.1 Lentimicrobiaceae bacterium
CAGTTGATTATGCCAATTTGAGAAGAGGGGGGTCACTTTAAATATTTAAATAATCACAGTTGATTATGAGCATTTTAGCTCAATAAAATCGATCTTTTTATATTTAGTCGGACAGTAGTGATACCATATATCTGTTGCATCATATCGGAAATCATGGCAAGGTCGGGTTGTATTTCCTTCCAGCTCATCACTTCTAAACCAGGGAAAGCCTCCCTGAGCTGTAGGGTCATGACATTGGTTATTTCATTGTTATCAAGCCTGATAATAATCCGGTGGAACACACCTTCTTTTAAACCGGTCAGTTCCCTGAGTTCACTGGCAGGGACAAATACCGAAGAAACTTCAAACAAGTCATTATTGGTGCGGTAGATACCACACACGCGGAATGCTGCCCCCGTTTGCATTTCATTAATGTCAAGGAAGGTGAGTATGAATTTGGAACCCTCTCTGAACGACCATGCCGCTTCTTTGATCTTCAGACCGTACTTTTTAATTTCAGATGGATCAAGCAGTCCTTCTATAGTCTTAGTGAACTTCTTGTCAGAAATGAACCGTTTTCCGGTAATAGGTTCCAGTTTGCGGGTAACTGTAACCGGTACTTTTTCCTTAGCAAGGATGATGAAGTCATCAGGAGTCAGTACATACCTGATAATATTCAACTCTTTAGCTAGTTTTTCGCCTATAAAAGCTGTATTGAATTTAGTATCAGACTCAAAGTAAGTACCGGTACCCGGTATTAGTTTGTCAGACAAGGTGAACATTTGTTTTTCCTTTTTAACATCAATACCCGTTATCTCCACACCAGTACTTTTAACAGCGGTAGAAGCTATTCCTCTTACAATCAATCGTCCGGTAACGGATTCCACTCCGTTAACTGAATTCAGTAGACCAACTACAGAGTCATAGTTAAGAATGGTATCCTGAATGTTGCCGGTGCTTCTGAAATCCTTATTGTTAATCTGAATGTGCGAGAGTTCCTGATTAACGGCTGCATCGATCCTTTGAACAACAGAGCTATTCATGGCCGCAATAGAAAACACTCCTGCAAAAACGCCTACCGCCACAGCCGATATGACAGTAAGACTCCTTGATTTATTTCGCCAGACATTTTTCCAGGCTATGGCTGTTATCATAACAAAGGATTTATGCCCTAAGGGCGTTTACAATCTTAAGGCGGAAAATTCTTCGATTACTATATATGATGGTAATGGCCAGGATTATGACGACCACTAGTATCTGCCACAGATAATAACGATCAGGTAGCATGGTAGGCATAACAGGATCAAACCCAAAGTCTTCATACATTTTAGCCCAGGAGCCAGTAAATCTTACAGGATGAAAATGGCCATAAAAAACCACAGGCAGGGATACCAACACTCCGGCGGCTATTCCGAGGCAGCCTGTCATAATCAGTTCGAGCGACATCACTGTGGCAAGCCTTCTTTTTTGCATACCGATGGCAACGAGCACACCGAATTCCCTCCGCCTTTCGGCAAGCATCATCAGTACAGTTCCGAATACCCCGAAAGCTATCACAAGGTAAAGAATCCAAATCATAATGGCTCCGCTCCTGCTGTCAGCCTCCATCTGGTTAATAAGTAGTGCATTGAGTTCATGCCATGTACGAACAACATACTGTTCGGGCATCTTTTTATTTAACCTTTGTGCGGTCAACAACATGTTATCATCATCATTATTATGAAGACTAATCACGGCTGATGTAGCTATTTCACTTGCCCCATACAGTTGTCGCGCTGCCTCAATGGGCATATAAACGATTCTGTTATCAATGTCAGGGGCAGGTACCCGGATGATTCCTTTTACGCAATATTTACCTGCTGCACTCATACCATGATAACCCTGCCCCATAATTACGATGGTATCACCAATACCGATACGGAGGTAATCAGCCAGCCCGTCGCCCAGCAGAACGCTGTTCAGTTTATCATGAGAAAAGAATCCGTTTTTAAAGGAAGCATGCCGACGTACCAAAGGAAGAATAGTCAAAGAATCCTTTGCATCTATTGCCAGGTCAGCCATCAAACGACCGACACCTGTATAAGATTCATTGATAAAAGCATCAAGCAGTTTTTTAGTTCGGTTGGGAATAGGTTCGTTTTTAAGACCCTTGACAGCTTCCTCTGTCAGTTTGAATTTCACCAATCTGCCTTTAATGCCTGATACCTTGTCTTCTCCTTCAGGATCAATACCCATTACCATAACTCCCTGAGTAAGACTACCTGCAGCAACCAGTGCAAAAGATTCAAGCCTCTGCACGATGGCAATCACATTTGGATCAGCCTGTATCTTTATAATGAGTGAAGGTATGAACTCGAAACTGTTATCAAGAATGGGATCATCAAAATAATCTGTATTCTGCAACTGCAGATAACCGGTGTAAGATTCTATCACGTTTTTAAACAGCCTGTCGTATGTACCAAGCTGAAACGACCGCATGACCAGTGCAAAAAACATGGCAAAAAATACAGAAGCAGCTGTAATGAAAGTCCTTCTTTTATTACGCCACAGGTTTCTCCAAGCCAGCTTTAGATCTATCATTAGTTTATCGTTTCGATATTGATTAATAAACTGTGCTTCCTTACAATAGTATTAAGTTGTGCTCATTATTACTTTATGCACCCATAACTTATCGGACTCGCTTCATATTTTGTTGTGAGAAGTAACTGTCAGACAGTTCTATATTGAATTTCATCTCATTGATTTTCACGACGGTCTTTTGATCAGGATCTTCAGCAGGGATAATTTCCAGGATAGTCGGTAGTAGCCTGCCACCCATCATTTTGACCTCTTTACCATTTTCTGTCCGAACCAGGATACCGTCCTCATCATACAATTCTGCTTTGAGGACGATAAAATCATTTTTATCGACCCACCACAATTGGTGTCCCCACAGAACGTCAGCATCTTCGCGTGCGTTGAGCCTGATTTTATAACACCTGTGATCACCGATTATCTCCTCACCCAAGAGGGAATGGGTATAGTCATTCACGACCGACGACTCTTTAAGGATATCATCATTGGTATAATCTGAACCCATCCAGCCTTGCGACATCATAGAGGGTGGCAGTTTAATCAGTTGACTGATGGCAGGGTTCCAACTCCACATCTCACTCTCACGCTTCAGGAACGACTGTCCCTTTTCACGTGCCGGGGCGGTAATCAGTGTCAGTGAATTAGTAGTTCCTTTAGACCAGGACTTGAATTCGATAGTACGCTGCCATTTAAGTCTGATGATAGTCATCGTCATTACCGAATAAGAAGACTTTTCTCCCCTGAATTTCTCATCAGCTTTTCGTACGATGTCAATAGCCTTCAAGGACTGTGCATATAATCCGCAGGAAGTACCCGCTAAAACAATTATTAACAGTATGCCTCTGAGGAAGATCGATAAATTCATAAACCTATTCATGCTAAGTTTATAATACATAACTGGTTTGTACTACATTTCTACTGTAAAGATAATACAGTAAAAACAATTTCCAAAACAAGTCGAAGAAAACAGGATTACAGTGTCGTCATACAACATAAACGAGTCAGAAAGATAAAATGAGCAGACTGAGTTGATTTTATCTAATTTTGCAGCCTGATTAAGTCGAAATGAGAACTATAGTATTACTGATCTGCTCCAATGTCTTTATGACTTTTGCATGGTACGGACACTTGAAATTTAAAGATGTTGCCCTTTGGAAAGTCACCCTGGTAAGTTGGTTCATTGCTCTTTTTGAGTATATACTGATGGTACCTGCCAACAGAATAGGCAGCGAAACATTCAGTGTGGGCCAGTTAAAGACCATACAGGAAGCTATTACTCTGACTGTATTTGCCTGCTTTTCCTTCTTCTTTCTGAAAGAGCCATTAAAGTGGAACTACTTCGCCGGTTTTGGATGTATTGTGCTGGCGGTTTTCTTTATCTTTAAGAAATGGTAAATCTTAAAACTCTACAATAATACCGATGGATGGTAAAACATTGCCAGATGTACCGGGCACCTCTTTAATGAGGTAACGCGACGAATCTCCGACAACTATTAACTTATCACCGTTCTGATCTTTTTGAACTACCAGGAAAGATGGTTGTTCCGAATGGAAATTATAGACGTTTTGTATATCGACATATAGGGTTAACGACCACCGATTGAAAAAATACTGTTTATCAATACGCAAATCCAACTGATGAAAATTTCCCAGGCGCTCCGTATTATACCGACTATAATCAAGGTATCCTTTAGGCTGCATGTTCCAGGCTTCGATTAAGGAGGAACGGTAAAGATCATAGGGGGTATAGGGAGATCCGCCTACAAACCTCCATTTAATCCCGGTATCCCAGTTCTTGTTGAACTCACGCGAAAGAGTGATATTGAGTATATGACGGTTATCCCATGAGGAAGGCATAAAATTACCGTCACTATTTTTGAATTCACTTCTGACAAAAGTATAAGAGGCTATAACATCTAAAGCCCCCATGATCTTTTCACGAATATAGGTCTCAAAACCAAATGCCTTGCCTTTCCCCGTTGATGTAACCTCTTCGTTACCGAAGATACCGTATTCGCCTCCCTTATTGGCAAGAGATATAGAATCAGTAACGGATACAGGATAATTGGAGTACCATTTGTAAAAGCCCTCCATGGTTATTTTTGAACTTTGAGTACGACAGTATTCCAATCCCAGTACAAAATGGTCGGAATGAATGAATTTCAGGTTATTTGCCTTGTTTACAAAATCACCATCATTATTGCGGAAGCCTAAAGTGGTGTAGGCAGGTTGCTGAATATAGCGGCCGGTGTTCATGTTTACAAAGAACTTATTAGTTATGCCATAAGCCATTGAGAACCTTGGCGACCAGTTAGTAAGCATTTTCATGAACTCTTTGGAATAATTGTTAGCATCAGTGCGCAGGCCTGCCGAAACAACCAGTCGGTCGTTTTTAAAGCCCCTGCTTATCTGTGCAAAGGCATTCCATTTAAAAAGATCCATATTGGTCATAAAGCTCAATGACCTGAGGGTATCCTCAGCAAGGGGTATAAAGACCTGCTGATAGGAATTGGTAATATACCTGGAATACTCTGCCCCAGCTCCTAGTATCACCTTGTAATCATTAAAACGTGCCGTGTTTTCAAACCTTAACTTATTTTCAATCTCCTGTGATACAAATTTTTGAATAAAGGGTCTGCTCTCGTCATTACTTTCATGCTTATAGAATTCATTATTGAGCATGTTCCTGCTATAAACCCAAGTATCGTAAGAGTTTTGACGGTAATGCTTATACACGGCACCCATGGCATAATTCCATTGCTCGAAAACCGGCAGGTAGTTCAAGAGGTATTGCTGGTATTCATCAGGATTCTTTAAATTTGTATTAAGTTTAAACTGGTCAATGGCGCCTATTCCAAGGATTGTCAACTCATTCTTTTGGTTGAAAAAGGTTTTTACCTTGAACTGGAAATCATTATATGTGGGTAAGAATGGTAAGCCGATAATATCAAAAAGAAATTTGAGATAGGATCGTCGAGCCGAAAACAGGAAGGTAGTCCTTTTAGATAACGGTCCATTCAAGGCAAGTGACAGGTCGGTTGCCCCGATAGCCCCTTTTGTGATCAGCTTTTCCTTGTTGCCATCAATCTGCTTCATTTCAAGAATGGAACTTAAAGTGTTTCCCCTATTGACAGGGAAAGCACCCGAATAGAAATCAACTTCCCTGATAAAGTCAATGTTTATCATTCCCACAGGACCACCGGAGGCACCCTGTGTAGAAAAGTGGTTCAGGTTGGGTATCTCCATACCATCCAAATAAAATCGGTTTTCACTAGGTCCACCACCCCTCACGATGACATCATTCCTAAAGGAAACTGCTGAAGCAACACCTGGCAATGCCTGTATTACCCTGCTTACATCACGATTGCCACCAGGGTTTCTTTCCATGTCCCTGATACTCAGCGTACGCATTGACACGGGGCTTTCTTCTGTTTTCCTGTAAGGGGATGCCTTTACTTCAAACTGCTCCAGTTCAATACTGGTTTTAATGAGAGGAATATCAATAAACGCCGTTTTAGAGTTGGTTACCATAATTTCAGCACTGACATACTTATGATAGCCTACCGAAGAAGCTACAATTCTAACAAAACCTGGATTAATACTTGTGAAGATAAAATTACCGTCCAGATCAGATGTAACACCTACAGAGGTTCCGAATATTATCAGGTTCGTGAACGGCAGTGGTTCATTGCTGCTTACATCATATACACGTCCCTTAATGGCCCCACGTTGCCCGTATGTACTGGTAACCAGCAGAATCAGTAATCCAGTAAGATATATGATAAAATATTTTGTGATGATGGTTGGCCTAATAGTAAAAAACATCATACTGCTTTATATGTGTAAGAAACCATCAAACAAAAAATGAGCAGCATGGTTCAATCATGATGAAATTTAATAATGGGTTCCATCAGGAGTTCAAATCCTGTATAATGTCCCTGACATTTTCATCTAATGTACCTGATAACCATTTGATGGGCACACCTCTCTTTTCCATCCGTCTGAACCAGGTCATCTGCCGTTTGGCGAACTGATGAATGGCAGTATTCAGGCTTGCGAACATTTCTTTATAGTTAAGTTTACCTGTAAGATACAGTGTGATATATTTATATTCCAGCCCGTAATATATCAGTTTTTCACATTCAACTCCCTGATCAAGCAACATTTGCACCTCCTCAATAAGTCCAACCTTCAATCTCATGTCAAGGCGCGCAGTGATACGGCTCCTGATTTCCTGCCGCGAGAGTTCAATACCGAAAATGTGATCTGTTACAGGAGGATTATCATATGCAGTACTTTTATGACTTGTATCTGTAAGGTTGTCATGACCAAAAATTTGCCGACCTGTGTCAGTATGGTTTTCATATTCTGATCTTTGTGCTGATGAAAGATTTTCAGCCCTGGCAATTTCCAATGCCCTGATCAGGCGTCCCCGGTCAGTGAAATCAGTGGTATTGTGAACTTTCTTTAACAGCCTCAACTGCCTGATTAGTTCTTCGGTAGAGACGGATTGGGCGTATGCACGGAAATCCTTATCCTCATTGACTTGTTGCAGATTATAAAGCCCGAGTGCACTCTCAAGGTACATCCCGCTTCCCCCGCATACAATGGGTATTTTGTTTCTATTGATGATGTCTCTGTATGCTGAATCAAAATCCTTTCTGTATTGGAACAAACTGTATTTTTCACCAGCATCAGCAATATCAATGAGGTGTGACCTGATGGCACGACCATTCACAATATAGTCGTCCTTATCTTTTCCTGTACCTAAATCCATACCTCTGTATACCTGGCGGGAATCGGCTGAAATGATCTCCCCCTTAACCCGGTCGGCCAGCAAAACTGCCAGACGAGTTTTACCAGTTGCTGTAGCTCCCAAAATCACGATCATAGGACTTTTTTTCATACTGCCGGCATTATTCATGCTGTCTGGAATATTCGTCATGCTGAATGGGAAATTTGACCTATTGTCTGAATTATTTGTCATGCAGTCTGGTATTTTTGCTGTAATTGTCGTTCAATAACAAACATAAAATCCCTAACTAAGTTGAGCGTGGCAACCGTATCTTCCTTAAAATTCAATTTTTCAAGTAGTTCGGATATTCTTTTCTCAGGATAAAAATTTTCAATCATGAAGCTGGCAAGTTTACCCTCTGCCGAAACAGTATGATCTTTATCGGATATTTTAAGAAACTGTAGTATCCGTAATGCATCAATCTTTTGAGTTGCTGCCTTTCCGAATTGAACGGTATTAGTACAATTTTGACGAAGCGGTTCCCATATGGAAGCTGTTGCACCTTCTTCCATTAAACAAGCATCCATAGGGGTTGGAATATCCTTTGTGTACAGCCGGTCAAATAGGTCGAATGTAGTTTTCACTTGTCGGAAAAGAGACTGATCATATATTGGGTAACTAGACCAATCACCGGTTCTTCCTTTAATCATGGCAGGCCCGGTACCAAAATAAACTCTGTTGGAGAACCTGGATGCCGGGTATATGGTCTCTTCATTATCAATGATAATCGGGCCCAACTTACGCAGTTTTTGTATGAAGTAAAAATCTTCACCGCTCATCTTTGGTGTCAAGCCCCTTATTTTACGATATATTCTGGCTTTGCAGGCCATACCTGAACCAATTGCCGAAAAGCAGTAAGGATTTCTAATCAGAAGCATATTCAGAGAATAGTTACGCATATAAATCTCGTACCTCAAAATACAACGGTCTGCAGTTTCATCACCGGTTAACAAATGGTAGTATGGAGAAGAAAACCCAACAGCCTGCGGATTGCGATCGAAAGAATCTATCACTGATTTAAAGTACCGGGGCGGATAATAAGTATCAGCATCTACGCTCAAGATAATATCTTCATCTTCGGCCATTTCATTTGCGATGTCCATTGCAGTCTTACGAGCCCATCCGACCCCATGCTTCTTCCCGATCCATCCGTTACCGGGGCTACATTTATCAATGCATGTAATTCCCGGGCTGTGGAGTGATGATAAATATTCAAGGGTTTCCAGATTATTCATGCAGGCTTCCTGCTTATCTGTCATTCCCCACCATTCAGAAGGTTGATTCACACATATTACCAAGCCAGTTTTTACGCCCTCTTGGTTAAGCAATTCATCAATTACCCTTTTAATATGTTCTGGTTCATTTAATACAGGTAATGCTGCATAGACTTTGGTCATGCTTTCGATAGTCTTTATTGTGATTTATCACCTAATAATGGAACAAATCTGAAAAAACCGTGCTGAGTAATCTCAACAGAATCATCCGAATTCTTTGTGACTAGAGTCATTATCTGGTAATCATTATCATCAACAGGGATAACCATCTTTCCTCCCGATTTTAATTGATCAATAAGTTTTTGGGGAATGTAAGGTGCTCCTGCTGTTACTAAAATTCTGTCAAATGGCGCAAAAGCAGGCAATCCATTATAACCGTCACCAAAGTGTACTTTTACGATACATCCTATTTTAGGTAGCATTTCTTTTGCTTTGACATACAAAGAGCGCTGCCGTTCAATAGAATGTACTTTACCTCCCAGATGGAAAAGGATACCAGCCTGGTAACCTGAACCTGTTCCTACTTCCAGTATTTTATCACCCTTTCTGACATCCAGGAGCTGCGTTTGAAAGGCAACAGTGTATGGTTGTGAAATAGTCTGCCCTGCGCCTATTGGAAAAGCATTGTCTTCATAAGCAAATTCAAGGAACCCCGAGTCAAAGAAAAAATGCCGTGGTAAAGTTTCCATAGCTTTGAGAACTCTCTCATCTGTAATACCTTTGGCTCTTATCACTTCAATGAGTTTTTTTCGTAGCCCTTTGTGCCTAAAAGTATCAGTAAGATTTGTAGTCATTATGAAAAGTAAATTTATAATTTGCTGCTAAATTACTAATTTCGCCCTGTAGAAAAACAACCAAAACCTAAAAACGCTTGTTATGCTAAAAATTGGTGTTGTTGGAGCTGGCCACCTAGGCAAGATTCACATTCGATGTATAAAACAAATTACGGAATATCAGTTGATTGGCTTCTTTGATACTGACCCTGAAAATGCAAAAAATGTGTCGGAGGAATTCGGGATTCCCTGTTACACAGGGATTGAAGAACTGATAGATGCAACTGATGTTATTGACATCGTAACACCAACCCTTTCACATTTTAATTGCGCTTCCACAGCACTCAAGAAATTCCGTCATGTATTTATAGAAAAACCTGTCGTTACTACACCGGAAGAAGCAATAGAACTAATACAGATAGCTGAAGAAGCCAATGTAAAGGTACAGGTAGGTCATGTGGAACGCTTTAATCCTGCTTTTGTAGCAGCTTCAAGCCATATACATAACCCGCTATTTATTGAAACACACCGTTTATCTCAATTTAATCCCCGTGGTACTGATGTTCCGGTAATACTCGACCTGATGATCCACGATTTGGATATTGTATTAAGTGTGGTTAAATCAGGCATACATAAAATCGCTGCCAGTGGCGCAGCTATTGTGAGTGATACTCCTGATATAGCAAATGCACGAATCCAGTTTGACAATGGTTGTGTTGCCAATCTGACAGCAAGCCGTATTTCATTGAAGAATATGCGTAAATCGCGTTTCTTTCAACGGGATGCTTATATTTCAGTTGACTTTTTGAATCAAAAAACTGAAATAATAAAAATGAATGAAAATATAGATATACAAGATCCTTTTGCCATGATTCTCGATTTGGGTGCCAATAAAAAACCCAAACAAATTACAGTGAGCAAACCTGAGATAATACCCTCAAATGCTATATTGACTGAACTGAAGAGCTTTGCAGATGCCATTATTTATAATACTATACCTCCTGTAACCATCAATGACGGTGTAAATGCTCTCGATCTGGCTTACCGGATTATTGATAAAATGAACTCCTCCGCAAACCTGATTTTGTAAATTTCCTCTTGTTGATAAATTTTATCAAAGCTTAAGCAATAAAAAAATATTAAAGCCGTTGAGTATTCACGGTTACATTATGAATATTAAGCAAATCATGACTGTTAAAAAACGCACTTTTATTATTTATCTTAGTTCACTTTTATTACTCGGCACTATATTAAGCAGTTGTGATTCCAAAGATAACGATGACCTGGTTCCCTCCTATTTACACATTGAAAAATTAGATCTCTCAACAACATTTAGCCAGGGGACTGCTTCCTCCTCTATCACTGATGCATGGGTATATATTGATGGAACCCTTATAGGATGTTTTGAATTACCGGCAACCATTCCTCTCCTATATGAAGGCAAACAGAACGTAACAGTTCGACCGGGTATTAAAATAAACGGAATTGCCAACACAAGAAGTATTTATCCTTTTTATGCTGATCTCAAAGATCAGATTGTGCTGTTAAAGGACAGTGTGATAAACTGGACAAAAAATACGGTTACATATAAGTCTAACACTCTTTTCCCATGGCAGGAAAATTTCGAGCTTTCAGGGATTTCTCTTGACACAACGTCCAAAAGTACCGTAGACATAACCAAAACTTCTGATTCTGAATTAATTTTCCCTGAACAGGATAACTTCTATTCAGGCATGATAACCATGGATCAGGATACTTCCATATTTGAAGCTGTGACTGTTGAAAAATTTGAATTCCCTAGTAGCGGCAATTCCGTTTTCCTTGAAATGAATTACAAGATCAACCATAACTTGGTTGTGGGAGTATTTTACCTGGCTTCAGGACTTCAAGTTCAACGTCCTCTAATAATTCTTAACAAAACTGACGAATGGAAAAAAATCTACATAAACCTTACTGTTCCAAAATATGATACACCAAGTGCTACTGACTTTCAGGTATTCTTTGGTGCAGAGAAAAAAGATGGAACTGAGAATGCAGTTTTCCTTCTTGATAACATTAAGCTCGTGCATTTTAATATGACAAAATGAACAGAAAATTACAAGTTGCACGGTATGTAATTGCTGATTTATTAGCTGCGTTTATTGCTTGGGCAATCTTCTTTGTCTATCGCAAATACAGTGTTGATCCTAATATTTTCGATCACCCTGAAGCTATTTACCAGGATACCAATCTTATATATGGATTAATCTTCATCCCGATTTTTTGGTTATGCCTCTATATCATGATGGGCACCTACCGCCGAATATTTCGGAAAGCGAGGCTTAGAGAATTAGGGCAGACTCTGCTGATTACGATTATAGGTGTTATTATCCTGTTTTTTGCTCTGATAATTGATGATGTGATTACCGAGTATCATCATTATTATAATTCAATACTTGTTCTTTTTTGCTGTCACTTTATTCTCACCTATTCATTACGGTTATTATTAACTTCAGTTACTACTTATAAGATTCATCATAAATTACTGGGTTTTAATACTATTATTGTAGGTAGCAATGGCAATGCAATTAGTATTTACAATGAAATTGAAAATCAGGAAAAGACAAGTGGGAACCACTTCGTTGGCTTTGTTAATGCAGCTTCCTATAAAGATTATAAGCTTGAAAAATTTCTGCCTCACCTTGGGCAAATTAACCAGCTAAAACAGATTATAATGGAACATAATGTGGAGGAAGTCATAATTGCCACAGAAAGATCGGAGGTTAAGACCATCGAACAGATTATTACAGAAGTTGAAGATACTAACGTCATCATAAAAGTCATTCCTGATATGCAGGACTATTTACTGGGAACCATACGCTCGACTTCTATCTTCCATACGCCATTATTAGAAATTTCGCCAGATTTGATGCCCGCATGGCAACAATCAATTAAGCGAATAATTGACATCTGCGTTTCAATTATTGCAATGATTATCCTTTTCCCTGCATATATTTGCGTTGCTATTGGGATTAAAATGACTTCAAGGGGTCCTGTCTTTTATCGCCAAAAACGCGTTGGCATACATGGCAAGCACTTTACCATGGTTAAATTCCGCAGTATGTATTGTGATGCAGAAAAAAACGGGGTGCCTCAGTTATCTTCCAAAGAAGATCCTCGGATCACTTCATTTGGACTATTCCTGCGTAAAGTTCGTCTGGATGAGATTCCACAATTCTGGTCAGTACTTATAGGAGACATGTCATTAGTAGGTCCTCGCCCTGAACGACAGTTTTTTATTGATCAGATTGTACAGTGTGCGCCTCATTACAGATTACTGCAAAAAGTAAAACCGGGTATTACCTCATGGGGACAGGTTAAGTATGGTTACGCTGAAAATGTTGATGAAATGGTTGAGCGCTTAAAGTTTGATATCCTTTATATTGAAAACATGTCATTAGCTATGGACTTTAAAATACTCATCTATACCGTACTGATTGTATTACAAGGCAGAGGTAAATAGGATCTGCTGATTAAGTAAAAAAGCCTTGTCCGCTAGCGGATTGTTTCTAAATTTGGGGTAACTAATGCATGGATTTATGAGTAAGACCCATAAAAAGCTTGTACCGACTCCCAAATATGTCAGTCCGGCGCAGTTGTATCAAGAAGGATTTGAGACACCCTTTGATCGTTTACTCAACCCAGGGAACCGTTAGGTAGTATTGGCACTATTGATTCCATGGGATGAGATATGTAATATTTGTCTTAATCACATTGGCATCAGTTCCACAGGTCGGCCACCTATAAGCTTCAGGATAGTCATCAGATCCCTTATTATTAAGTATTGCTGTCCGGTAAAAACGTAAAAACATAAAATATAGGTTCATATTGCCCGTAAAATGGTAATCCTAACTATTTTTTTGAAAAGTAAGCCCCTCTAATCAAAAAGAGACGGTTCTGGAGGTGAAGAATTAAACTGATGAATGATTGGTAGCCAGGCCTTTTCTGAGAAGCAGTCAGCATTCAGTAATCAGCAATCAGTAGTCATCACTAAGAACCAAGAACTCACTACTCACTACTCACCACTCACTACCCTTTGGCTGTTCGATACGGTAAATATCTTCCCCTTCCCTTCTGCTCTCTTGAAGGTAATGAATGCATACAACTCTTTCCCTACTGCTTCGGCAGGTAAATCCAACTCGATGGTTCCATCCCGACGGATGGCAGCATGGGTGTTTACGTGACTGTATGCTTTATCAGTGGTGGCGACTGACAACATGACGATGTCATCATCACGGAAGCCGAGGTCGGGCTGGGTGCCTTGCCAGGTGATGGTAAGCCGGTTGGGAGCGGCGAGTTCTGCATGCAACTCCCCGGCACCCGACAGCCGTCCTTTGCTCACGGTGAGCCAGGCCAAACCTTCGGCTTTCTGCTCCCGAAGGGCATTGTTGTAGTTGTCCAAATTGGCCGACATCGCTTCCTGAAATGCCGAGCGCCTATAAGCTGCTTCGCCATATCCTATGGTGATGTGTTCCTTGAACATCTGCATCAACGACATCACGAAGGCGAAGTTACTTTGCGCCTTTTTGACTTTGGTGGAGTTGATTTTACGAACACCTGTGGGTAAGGTGCGCATAGCTTTCTTACCGTATATTTCATATAATACCACCTGTCCGACGGTGCCCGACAGGGTTTCTCCTTTTCTTACGATGGCCATTGTTTTCTGTATTAAGTGTAATAATATACATCAAATATCGTGCCAATGCGTACTCATTTAGGATTAAATACGAGCTTCAGACGCATTTATACGTATATAGTCCGTGTTAAGTTCGTATTTAATCCGCGTTAACTAAAAATTTGAATGATATGTAAATTCGGGTTGGCAGTTTCAGGAGTTCAATTTCAAAAGGTCATGATCGTTAAGTCGGGTGTAACGCAGGTTCTTCTTCATTTTGGTTACATAGAATACCCCATGCTTACAACGATTTCACGAAGAGAATCATAGCGCATCAAACCTGCAAATAGCATTATTACAAAGTGAGAGTAACCATCAAGTTTTTGGGTATAACGATCGTGACCTCCTTTTGAGCTTAATCGCACTATTTCTTGAACATCGGTCAATTGTAATAGTTATGCATGGAGCGGCTGTCGGGTAAAATATGCATTTTTGCCCATAAATATGTCCTTTTGGGTGTCGTAACTGCAAAGGAAGTAAAAAAGGCTGGATTCCAAGAGAGGAAAACAGCCTTGATTTTTTGCCCCACTCATTTTTACCGGACAGCAATAATTATTAAGCACCTATGCAACCTGGATGACCGGGAGACCGTAGATAAAATTTCGGAGAACCTCTGTATGCAATATTTTTCGGGCATCCCGGCTTCAGCTATAAAGCCCCATTTGATTTCTCACTGTTAACAGATTTTCACAAAAGATTGGGCATAAAGTAGGTAAATGCCATTAATGAGCGAATCATAGCTTTGAAAGCTAAGCTTGAATCGCAACAGGATAATGCTCTTCAATCTGAGGATAAAGACTCTTCACAAGGCAATGTTCAGGGATCAGACAATATAGACCGGTTGATTTTTGATACACCAGCTTGCCCACAGGATACTTAACCCGCTCAAACAGATAGGCCTGAAAGAAAAGTAGATCAAGCTTTTAGCAAGGCCACTTGGCAGACCATTGACAGTGTCAATTCACTTTAGTCAGGGAGAAAGGAATCCAATAGAAGGTAAGTTCGGGCATTCTGAGACTGATTAAGGGTTAAACCGCATTCCGGTAAGGCTAAAAAAGGAACAAACGAAACGTGGATTGCGGGTATAATATTGGTGCTCAATCTGGTCAAACACGCACTGTTGGGTATAGAAAAATTAAGCCATCCGCCTCTATATCTATGCCATAGTAAAAATGCCAGTTATGAATAGCTCACTTGCTGAATCCATACGACATTATTGATAAAGTCAAAGGCGGAGTTTTTCAGCAGCTCCAACATAAACCTTTTCTTTGAATTTATCTTAATTTACTTTGATTGTCTGGGGTCAAGCTTAATTTATTTAAATGTATCCAGTCAGATTGTACCATTTTCAATCCGTTGTACAATAATCTCAATATCCCTGTCATTCCCTTTGGGATCATATTTTTCCTTTAGATTATAACCAAACAGACGACTTAAATTTTGCCAGAAGAAGGCCACAAAAGTCCCTCTCAATTCCTTGACTATATGATAAGTTGGATCTCCTGTCTCCCTGTCGACTAGTTTTAGAAGGATTCTTCCCTGTGTAAAAGTTAGTGATTTTATCTCATCACCAAATTCAGCTTTCAAGTCATCCTCTGCTCTCCTATATAATCGTTTTTGCTCCTTTTCAGACAGGCCTGCCATCATTGCATCATATTCTCTGAGTTTGATACCGGCAAGTTTGGCATACGGATATACTTTCTTTACGTTACGGACCAAACGGTCGTAACGCCTTTGATCTGATGGCGTACGGTAGATAATGTAACTCTTGATTCTGACGACTGGTAAATCAATCATAGGAATAGTGTCACCATCCACTACTTTTGCTTTTACAATTAAGAATTGATTTGATTGTGAGAAGGCAGTGGGTAGCAGGAAAAATAGAAACAATATACTGTATAGCAAACGGTTCATGAACCAACTATTTTACAGTCTATACTAACAAAAAAAGTGCCGATTTATAATAAATCAACACTTATATCGATTTTTTTAACACTATTAGGCAACAAGCAATCTTGAATGACTCACCTTACTGAGTTTTTCTTCAGCATATGGACGAGTTAGTTTAAACTCTTTGATGGATTGATCAGAAGGAAGCTCATACATTGCATCAGTTAAAATGGACTCCATAATAGATCTTAAACCTCTTGCACCTAATTTAAACTCAATTGCCTTATCAACTATGAAGTCATACACTTGCTCATTGATAGTCAACTTGACCCCGTCCAACTCAAATAACTGCGTGAATTGCTTAACCAACGAGTTCTTAGGTTCTGTCAATATCTGGCGGAGCGCTGATTTATCAAGAGGACTCAGATAAGTTACTACTGGCATACGGCCCACGAGTTCAGGAATAAGTCCAAAGCTCTTTAAATCCTGAGGAGCTACATACTGCAACAGATTTGTTTTATCAATCTCCTGTTCTTTATTGGTAGAATATCCAATTACATTAGCCTGAACACGAGATGCTATATTTTTCTCTATTCCGTCAAATGCCCCTCCGGCAATAAACAGGATGTTTTGGGTATTTATTTGAATCATCCGTTGTTCAGGATGTTTACGACCTCCCTGGGGAGGAACATTTACGACTGCCCCTTCCAATAATTTGAGCAGAGCCTGTTGAACACCTTCACCCGATACATCACGCGTGATGGAAGGATTATCACTCTTACGAGCTATTTTATCTATCTCGTCAATAAATACAATACCTTTCTCTGCAGCAGCAACATCATAATCTGCTGTCTGCAGCAACCGTGACAGGATACTTTCAACATCCTCCCCTACGTATCCTGCTTCAGTAAGTACCGTTGCATCAGCAATGCAGAATGGAACATTAAGTAACTTAGCAATTGTACGGGCCAGTAATGTTTTCCCGGTTCCAGTGGCACCAATCAGAATCAGGTTTGATTTTTCAATTTCAACCTCATCCAACTTTGTTGAAGGTTGATTGATACGTTTATAATGGTTATATACCGCAACTGCCAAAATCTTTTTGGCATCATCCTGCCCGATAACATACTGATCAAGGTATTGCTTGATCTCAACAGGTTTATGCAGTTTGATTTTAGAAAAGTCTTTATCCTTGATTGCCTTTGATTCTTCTTTTATTATATCCTCTGCCTGCTCTACGCAATAATTACATATGTGAGCATCTAACCCCGAAATCAGCATATTAGTTTCGCTGCGTGGTCTGCCACAAAATGAACATCTTTCTTCTTTCTTTGGCATTTCTTATTATTTAGTGACTTCTCTTTTCAAAAACAAACTTACTTGTTTCCTTTTAAAAGAACCTCATCAATCATTCCGTATTCCTTTGCCTCGATAGCAGTCATCCAGTAATCCCTATCAGAATCTTTTTCTATTTTCTTAAAAGTTTGATTGGAATGATCAGCAATGATTTCGTATAATTCTTTTTTAAGTTTCAGGATTTCGCGTGTTGTGATTTCAATATCCGAAGCCTGACCCTGTGCACCTCCCATAGGTTGGTGGATCAGGATGCGGGAATGCTTCAGAGCTGTACGCTTTCCTTTTGCACCAGCACATAACAACACAGCTCCCATAGAAGCGGCCATACCTGTACAAATTGTAGCAACATCCGGTGATATATACTGCATGGTATCATAAATACCTAAACCGGCATAAACACTACCACCGGGAGTATTAAGATATATTTGTATGTCCTTCTTTGAATCTACCGACTCAAGAAACAGCAACTGCGCCTGAATAATATTGGCTACGTCATCATCAATAGGGGTACCCAGAAAAATAATTCTATCCATCATCAGACGGGAGAATACATCCATGGTGGCAATATTGAGCTGACGTTCCTCAATAATGGTAGGTGAAATGTAACCTGCAATTGTTGACTGGAATTTGTGCAGACTCAGACTGCTTATTCCTAAATGTTTGGTAGCGTATTTATTAAATTCATTTTGTTCCATAACTTCTTTATTTTGATGAAGCCAGCTTAATAAACTCCTCATAACTTAAGTTTGCCTGAATAGGTTGAATTTTTTCTTTCAACAAAGCAATAAGTTTAGTTTCAAAGAGTTGATTTTTGATTCTGCTTGCATCTTCTTTATTTTTCATAAAAGATTCAGCAATACTGTCAATTCTATTTTTGGTCTCTTCGTCCATATCTACCGATCCCGGTCTACGGAAATATCCTCTGAAGACGTCTTTAACTTCCTCGTCAGATACTAAAATTCCATGTTCAATGACTAATTTGTTTTCAATTAATTGCCAGCGTAACGAACGTGCGTATTCCGAAAAATCTCTTTCAACATCCTCAACAGTTAATTTTTCCTGGTTTGTTTCAACCAGCCATCTCTTTACAAATTCATCAGGCAGCGTAATATTTGCTTTTGAAATTAGCTTTTCAATAGTGTCATTAAGGAACTTTCTTTCTGATTCAGTTGCAAATGACTTACTAATCTCAATCTTTATCCGATCCAATATTTGCTCTTCAGTCTTGATTTCTTCACCCGGGAAAATTTTGTCAAAGAATTCTTCATTCATTTCAGCCGGTTTCATGCGGTTTATACCAGTAATGGTAAAACTGAAATCAGAATTCAATCCTTCAGCCTGTTCAGTCTTAACACCAAGCATAGTTGCTATTTCATTAACATTTTCAGTAATCCTGGCGGGATTAACTTTAACAGTAGTACCTACAGTTAATCCTGTAAATAAACTTACTGCCTGCTCGGCTTTAAGAAGTGAAGTATTTATTGATCCTGATGATTTAATGCCTTCCTGTTTTTCAATTCCATCCTGATTTAGTTCAATAAAATCACCCTTTACAAAGTCGTTCTTCTCAACAATGTCAACGTCAATAGTCTCTCCCTGTCGGTTTCTGATATCAACCAGATAGTCAGAAGCCATTTTGTCAGTTGGTTCTATATTGTATAAGGGTACGTCCACTTCAGATGAAAGATTTACTTCAAATGAAGGAGCCAAACCAAGGTCAAAATAAAAGCTTAATTCATTTTGATTAGTCCAGTCAACTTCTTGTGTTTTATCAGTATTTGGAAGTGGATTTCCTAATAACTGAAGGTTATTATCTTTGATATAATTCTCAAGCGCATCACTTAAAAGTTTATTGATTTCGTCAGCGGTAGCAGCTTGTCCATACATTTTTTTCGTAAGGCTGAAAGGCACTTTACCTGGTCTGAACCCCGGCATCTGAGCTTTCCGTTGGTAATCCTTCAATACTTTATTAACTTTCTCCTCATAGTCGACTGGCGACAAATCAATTTTAAGAGTTGCGGTTAGCTCACCTGTTTTCTGAAGTTCAATATTCATTTTTTTAATAATAAAATTAAAATCTCTTTTAGTTTTTTAACCGGATGGTCCTCGGTTGATTGTGCAAAGATAGTGATTATAATTAAATTAGAGCCTTTTTACTCGTTGCGACGTATCACCTCAATAGTAAAGTTTGCGACAAGAGCAGCTAAAGCACCAACAGCAGCGAGTACCGGAGCAAAAATCGCACCAATCACTCCAATTGTCACAGGAATTTCCATATATACAGTACCATCCTCGTTTTTAATGATAATACGGCTAACATTACCTGCATGAATAAGTTCTTTTATTTTACCAAGAAGTTCTTCACCTTTTACCTTAAACTCTTCTTTTGTTTGCATGGTATTTGATTTTATGTTACGAAGATACATAAAAATAAGCAAAAAAATACAATCAGAATGCTAGTGCATTACAAGAATCAACACTCATTTTCATTAATCAAAGTCACAAAAAAATTACTACATCGTAAGATAAACCTACGATGTAGTAAATAATTAAATCTTCTGAATATTAAAGACCTGAACTGATAAGGAATGTTGTAGCAAAAGCAACAATAGCATAAAGCTCGGGAAAAACGGCAAGTACCATCGTCTTACCGAAGACATCAAACCCCTGAGCAATTGAAGCAATACCATTAGCACAAACTCTTCCCTGTACAATTGCAGATATCAAACCAACAGTACCGAGTATCAGACCGCATGCCAAAATAGCCATTCCTTGCAACATGGTTATTTCCGGTGTGATTACTCCTGATGAATTTATAATAAAAAATCCTGCAAAACCATAAAGGCCTTGCGTACCTGCGAGTGCACTTAAAAGCATATAGCTACCAAAAGCATCATCTTTTTTCTTCAGTGCTCCAATGGTTGCATTGCCCCCAATGACCACGCCAATGGAACTTCCGACTCCTGAAAGGACTACCATCAGAGCAAGGCCTATATAGGCCAGAATTAAAGCTGTTGACATAATTTACTCTCCTTTAATTAATTGTGTTATTGTTTTGAAAATGGGTTATATTCTTTACCGCCTCCTTCGAAACCGGCATTTTTATAAAACTCTACAAAGGTTAAACGCATCGGATGAACAAATGCCCCAAGTCCTGATATAGCAATGTTCGCAAAATGCCCGACAATCATAATAATCACAAACAAGATAGGACCAAGAACTGGAACGCTATGCAATATCGGCAATGAAATACTATTGATTACAAATCCAAGAATACCTCCGGAAGCACCAAGTGCAAATAAACGAATATAAGATAATACGTCACCAAATATCCCTGTTATAGCACCATATAAATTCCAGAGCCCAATACCAAACCTGACAAAGATATTTGCTTTAGGATCACTCATGAAAAGCATGAGAAAAAGTCCTGCATATATCAGATAAACTGAATACCCGGCTCCTATTTTTAATAAGAATAAGTCAAGTGTTCCCAATACTGCCATTATAACACCAATAGTCGAAAGCGAATATATAAATCCAAATTGAGCCGCTCTTTGATAAGCCTGGATACACATTCCAAAAATTACCTGCACAAACCCAATCCCTAAAGCCAAATAAAACATGTTCATCTGACTTAGAACCATAAAATGCATAGGTTTTAAAAAATCTATATCACGCATACTGAACCCCAGGATAGTACCGGAAACAACTCCAAATATCATAGTCCCAATACCAAGAAATATTGCCAGGGTGAGATATGGTTTTAATGATTTGGAGACCCTATTCCTTAACAAGAATCCAGCCAGTACAAATATGACCCCATAGGCAAAATCGCCCATACAGAATCCAAAAAACATCATAAAGAATGGAGCAAAAAATGGAGTTAAATCCATCTCTCCATACCTGGGCATTGAGAAAATACCGCCAATGGGCTCAAACAAACGAGCAAATTTCCCATTCTTCAGTAATATGGGAGGTTTGTCATCAGGTACTGATTTTTCTCTGTAATGAATTATATCAGATGCAGCCAGATAATTGTCCAATTCAGCATTATCCGTTACAGGAACGTACCCAGTCAGGATACATAATTTATTATCAGCCTCGTGTACTGTTTTAAGTAATACTTGCTGATACCCGACTTCGTGAAGTAACTTGTTCCTTGATTTATCCAAGGCAGAGATATGCTTTGCAGCATAATCATCCAGTTGCTTATTTGCATCTGAAATATCAATTTCTGTTTGGTTCAGAATAGTCTTTAACTGTGCTGGTGAGTATGCAGGAATTTTGATTTCATCAGCATCAATATCAACTTCTTCATCGTCTTTCTGAACCACTACAAAATAGACCTGAGTCTGAAATCTGTTAACTACAACAACGTTTTCCTTTTCAGATAACTCATCAGGAAATGATCGCTCGGGGGTAATAAAGAACCGGATAGTGTAACCTTGATCATGCAGCTTGCTGATCAGCTCGGTTGAATAATCTCCCCATGGTGCTGCTAAAGCTATCTCTTTACGAAGTATGTTAGTTTGCTGTGATAGCTTTTCAATCTTAGCCTGAATTTCCTTGACTTCTGCAAATACTACAGCTCCGTCTTTAATTTCATTTGCTTCAATCGGTTCTATCTTCCGGTTTTTTAGTGATTTTATCAACTCACCCAAGTGTGCATCAATCAGCATCTTGTTACGAACAACATCATCGATATCATTCCTATTGATAGACACATCAACAACTCCCAATTTCTCAATAGATTTCAGGAATTCAGGGTACTCACGATGATACACCACAAACGAGTACTTATACATAGGTACTATCATTGTGCCACCTCCATCATTTGACGCGTTTTTACTATTTTCTGAGCTGATTTTGAAAGATTTTCTTCATCTTCCATAAATCTCTTAATTTTTCTAATGGCCTCTTCGTAACCCGGAATCTGTACTTTTTCATACAAGTTTACTTTCTGGGTAGTTTTGCGTCGTGCGTGATCAAGTAATTGCATGGTTCTATGATGAAATTCACGTTCGATGCCCACCTTTGCCAAATTCTTAACGATCATAATTCCTTCAGCAAACCAAGATGGTTGATTGAAAAGACTATATTCACTTATGGTGAACTTTACATCATCAAGTACCGGAATTCTAACGCCTGCAATCTTCTTAATAGAAAGATCAACATCCTCTACCTTTACCAAGTTTTTATCAAACTCACTCCATAAACGCGACATCCCTGCATAAACATTAACACTTTTCTCCATGTCATGCCCAAGCTTTAATGCAGCATCCTTAGCTTTTTTGACTTCCATCCTCAGGGCAGATTCTTTATTCTTAATGGTCGGCAACGCACGCACACGCACCTTCAATTGCTTATTAAGGTCTTGAAGTGATGTTTTATTATATTGGAATTTTATTGCCATTTCATTACTATTAAAACTTCAAAAATAAAGACATTAAGTTTATTTTACCTCTTTAGGCCAGTATAAATCAACAAATTCTTGTTTAATACCGACTTCAGCCTTGGTAAAGAATTTACTTAATAATTTCCAAGCTGTATCAAGCATCTGAGTTGTATCAATATTTACGTCAATTGCCAACAGGCTGTTTGAATACTCACGAGCAAACTTCATGGTTCTTTCATCATAATCAGTCAGATCAAAACCATTCTCAAGTTTTGTCTTTGCATTAGCAGCATCAGCATATAAACGGACTGATGCATTCATAACCTGTGGATGATCAGCACGGGTTTGCTTACCAATAACCAACTGTTTTAATCGTGAAAGCGATCTAAAAGGATCAATAATAACCTTGCCGATATCAGAATCCTTACGAAGGAAAAGCTGACCTTCAGTAATATATCCAGTATTATCAGGTATTGAGTGGGTAATATCACCACCCGAAAGTGTGGTAACCGCAATAATAGTGATGGAACCTCCTTCAGGGAACTGGACTGCTTTTTCATAGATCTTGGCCAGGTCACTGTATAATGATCCCGGCATACTATCCTTTGAAGGGATTTGGTCCATACGGTTGGATACTATACTAAGCGCATCAGCATACAACGTCATATCTGTTAAAAGTACTAATACTGTTTCCTTTTTATCGTATGCAAAATACTCAGCAGCAGTCAGAGCCATATCAGGTACCAGCAATCTCTCAACAGGAGGATTCTCAGTAGTGTTTACAAAACTGATTATCCTGTCTAGTGCTCCTGCATTATCAAATACATTTTTAAAGTAGAGGTAATCATCATTGGTTAGCCCCATACCACCCAGAATAATCTTATCAGCCTTAGCACGAAGGGCAACCATAGCCATTACCTGATTGTAAGGTTGATCCGGATCAGCAAAAAAAGGTATCTTTTGACCGGTTACCAGAGTGTTATTGAGGTCAATACCAGCAATACCAGTCGGAATAAGTTCTGAGGGTTGCAAACGACGAACAGGGTTTACTGATGGTCCGCCAATTTCACGTTCTTCACCTTCCGGCTCAGGTCCTCCGTCAATAGGTTTTCCGTATGCATCAAAAAATCGCCCTGCAAGGTCATCACCTACCTTAAGCATAGGTGGCCTACCCATAAAAGTAACCTCAGCATTGGTTGGAATTCCTTCCGTCCCTGAGAATACCTGAAGTGTAACGTTATCACCATTAATTTTAACTACTTGTGCTAAGCGTCCGTTTACTTCAGCCATTTCGTCGTAACCAATTCCTGTTGCTTTTAAAGAACAGGTTGCTTTGGTAATTTGGTTAATCTTAGTGTATATCTTTTTAAATGTTATAGTTTCCATCAGGCTGCTTTCCTTTCGTTTATGATGGCAGTTAACTCATTTTCAAACTTATTGAATGCTTCCGACCTGAATTCAGAATAGTTCATCTGTTTGAGAGTGTTTATCAACCGTTTAAAATAAGGGTTAACTTCTTCAAATGATTCAAAATTTAAACTGTCGTTGCAAATGCCAAGTACCATCTTCAACATATATTGTTGGCGTTCCATCGGAGTTGAACTATCAATTTTGTCAAATGCATCCTGTTGAAGGATCACAAAATCGATAATTTCAGACCTCCAGTAACGTAGATGATAATCAATAGGCACTCCATCATCTCCTAGAATATTAATCTGTTCATTTGCTTCCTTACCGCGAAGCAATAAATTACGGGCTTCTTCAACATTGTCCATCCATTGTTCTGAAACATGACTTGCTAAATATTCCTGTACTTCAGAGTATTCGAGGTACTTTGAATAACTGTCAATCGGATCGACTGCTGGATAACGTTTACTATCAGCACGCTGTTGCGAAAGTGCATAGAAACACCGAGCTGCCTTTTTGGTTGATTCAGTTACAGGTTCCTTCAAGTTTCCTCCAGCAGGTGATACAGTTCCAATGAAGGTGATGGAGCCGGTTGCTCCGTTATTAAGTTTCACATACCCTGCCCGAGCATAGAAGTTTGAAATAATAGCCGGCAGGTCCATTGGGAAAGCATCAGGACCTGGAAGCTCTTCCATACGGTTTGACATTTCACGCAAAGCCTGTGCCCATCTAGAGGTAGAGTCAGCCAGCAGAAGTACTTTTAAACCCATAGAACGATAATACTCACCAATGGTCATGGCAGTATATACGGATGCTTCACGAGCTGCAACAGGCATATTAGAAGTGTTGGCAATAATAGTCGTCCGTTCCATTAGGTTCCTTCCGGTACGTGGGTCTTCAAGATGCGGGAATTCATAGAAGATTTCCACTACTTCATTAGCTCGTTCACCACATGCAGCCATAATAATAAGATCGGCATCAGCCTGTTTTGACAATGCATGCTGAAGTACCGTTTTCCCTGACCCGAAAGGTCCAGGAATAAACCCAGTACCCCCTTCAACAATAGGATTAAGTGTATCGATTGTACGGATACCTGTTTCCATCAACCTGAAAGGTCGGGGTTTCTCAGCATATGCTTTTATGGCAACTTTTACCGGGTATTTCTGAACCATGGTTACCTGAAATTCACGACCATTATCATTTACAACAACAGCTATCGTTTCCGAAGCCGCAAAATTACCTGCTTCTGCTAACCATTTAACTTTATATCTCCCTTCAAATTTGAAAGGAACCATTATCTTATGGTTTATCCAGTTCTCCTTAACTTCACCAAGCCAGGCACCTGCATAAACCTCATCCCCTATTTTAGCAAGTGGCTTGAAGTCCCATTGCTGATCCTGGTTGATTGCCTCAGTATATTCCCCACGATGAAGGAATGTTCCTTCCATTTTATTAAGGTCGTGTTGTAAACCATCATAGTTTTTGGATAAAATCCCTGGTCCGAGTGTCACCTCTAGCATATGTCCGGTAAATTCCACTTCATCACCTACCCTTAAACCACGAGTACTCTCAAATACTTGCACATAGGCTGTTTCACCTACTATTTTAATCACTTCTGCCATCAAGTGAACACCTGATAGATTAATGTAGCAAATTTCATTTTGTGAAACAGGACCATCAACTTTCACCATCACAAGGTTGGCAATGATACCACTTACTACACCATTAGTCTGTTTATTTTTTTCCATCATTGACATTGAATTCTTTAGGAAATTCATAACTTGATTGTAAATCACCCAATAAACGTCTGAATAACTTCTCTCCTTCTTTAGGATCGAGTTTTAGCCATCGTTCTATAATGGTAAGCTTAATAATGTAACTAACAATTATTTCGATAGAGAAATAATTAAAAGTATTCATTTCATTCAGGTAATTCCATTTCAACTGGTCTATTGCTTTCTCGCGGACAGCAATATCCCCACTTTCAAGCGCTTGGTTTACTTTTTCATAATAAAGCCATTCTGCGGCTTCCCCAATATCACGCCCTACCTTCTGTTTAAGTGTCGAAGCTATTTTGTTGTTACCAATCAGATCCTGATCACAGGAAAGATTGTACTTCTGTGCCGAAGAGAAAAGAATTAAATTCCTTAAATTAAGATCAAACTCAAACCATGCACGCAGGAAGTCATTTTTAACTTTAAGCACCTCATTAAAATAAATCGTTGTAAGTTCATTTTCAGGTGTCTTTTCTGGCATTAACCTGATTTCAGACTTAAAACTGGCAATAAATTTAACCATGTAAGGTTTTATTTGATAAGGCTCTTCAGTAAAGGCCATTTCCATTTCTTCACGAGTGTAGATTCCGGCTTCATCCCAAACAAAATCTTCCTTGTTGAGCAACTTTAGCAGATTCTGATTATCATGAGGAAGAAACAGCCATTCAATCAATTCATAATCTTTGCGATGTAGCTGCGTTTTCAGATACTTCCTGAATTCAACACTACCAAATTGGAGTTTTCCCTGATCAATAGTAAGATCAGGTAGCCCGGCAATTAAATAATAATAATTTCGACTCGCCATTACTCTTCCCCGAATAGAAGTTGAATTGTCTTAGAACGCATAAAGCCTTTGAAATAGTTTGCGAAGTCCTCATCAGTAAAGCTTATGATGTAATTAGCATCTTTTGGACTAATCTTGAAGCCAACCTTAATATTTTCATCAAAACTAATCTGCAAACTTTTCATTAACTCTTTGGAAGTGTTATCATTAAAGTATGCAGTGAGCTTATCTTGATCAGCTTCAGGCAAAACCAGTTTAGCATTGTTATTAAATGAACTGGCCACTTTTTGTATAAGTGAACCTACAAATGCCTTGTCATCAAATGCATCTTTAACAGGTTTATCGATAGCTTTAACAGAAATCATGTTGATAATTTGCTGCTTTAATTTGCTGATAGCCTGTTTAGAGGCAATCCTTATCTCTGATTCACCATTGCGTTTAATTTCATTAGCATTAGCTTGCGCTTTGCTGATAATTTCCGATGCCTCATTCTTTGCAGCTTTGGTAATTTCATCTGCTTTTTTCTGAGCACCTTCTATTATGCGGATAGCATCTTGATTAGCTTTCTCTATCCCTTCAGAGTAAATCTTTTGCGTTAGTTCCTGAAGCTTATTTTCCATAGTCTAAACCTTTTCAGTTATATGAAGGGACAAAATTAAGATAAATTCTCAACCTCCAAAAATATTTGTGAAACTATTAACAATTAACTTACGCTATAAAATATCTTCTGACCCATATACAAACCTGACCGATGCCCTGATCGCCATTCTGCCTTTAATTTTTTTTCAAGCCATTTGTCTGTAATAAATAAAACTTATCTCTGATTTTAGCATAAGCAAATTAAAACAGAATAACGAAAATGTCCCTTACAATGAACTGATGGATAATTAACAATTAACCCGTAACTTTGCAAATTATTCTTTAGATGTTAAATACTTATGCGTTGGTTTAATATATTTATAAGCTTAACTGGCTTGGTTACCATAATGGGTTGTTCCGGGTGTAGAAATAAGTCAATAGAAACATCGGTTAAAACTATTACTGTCAGTATTCTTCCTCAAAAATATATGGTTCAAAAAATTGCGGGAGACAAATTTAAAATCAATGTGCTGGTTCCCCAGGGCAGTGGACCCGAAACCTATGAACCGACTGCTATGCAAATGCAGAGTTTAAGTAAATCAACCCTGTATTTTACTATCGGGTTACTTGATTTTGAAAAAGGCTGGCATAACAGGATTAGTGAATTAAATCCTGATCTGACTATTGTAAATACCTCTGATGGTATTGAATTACTTAAAGGACATAGTGATAAAGGAAAGAATGGTCACAGTAATGGCGAACACGATGGTCATCATCATGAGGGTATTGACCCACACACATGGCTGTCATTAAAAGCAGTTAAAATACAAAGTCTGACGATCAGGGATCACCTGATTAGCATTGATCCCGCGAATAAAGACTTCTATACAAATAATCAGTACCATTTCAGTCGACAACTTGATTCAATTGATGCCTTGATCATCAACAAGTTGAAAACTGTTCACTCACCGGCATTTATGATTTATCATCCATCATTAAGTTATTTTTCGCGTGATTATGGAATTGAGCAAATACCCATCGAATTAGAAGGCAAAGAACCCAGTCCAACCTATATGTGTGAACTGATAGATATTGCAAAGCAAAAGAAAATAAACACTATTTTCTACTCTCAGCAGTTTGATAAACGAAGTGCTGAAATTATTGCAACTCAGCTAAAAATAACACTTTCTGGTTTTGATCCTTTAGCTGAGAATATTGAAAAAAACCTGTTAACAATAACAAATCAGATTTTTAACTCCACAACTAAATAGCAGGCAATGCCTATTGTTGAACTAAAAGAGGTAAGTGCTGGATACCTGGATGACATCATTCTGAAAGAAATAAGCCTGGTGGTTAATCCTCTTGATTTCATTGGTGTGATTGGCCCGAATGGAGGAGGTAAAACAACGTTGGTAAGAGTGATTTTAGGGCTTATAAAACCATTTAGAGGCGAAGTAATCTGGTATCAGCAAACAGACAAGCCACTGCTTGGTTACCTACCACAATCAAATCAGAATGATCGTCAGTTTCCAATCACTGTAAAAGAAGTGATTCTTTCCGGATTAATGTCAGTTAAGCATTTCACAGGGAAGTATACTAAAAAGGATGTTCAAAAAGCGATTGAAGTACTCGAATTAATGGGAATTCCTCAACTGGCAAATCGGAATATCGGGGGACTTTCCGGAGGTCAAATGCAAAGAGTATTGCTTGGCAGAGCAATAATTTCAGATCCACAATTATTAATACTTGATGAACCCAATACCTTTGTTGATAATAGTTTTGAACATGATCTGTATGAATTACTTAAAGAATTAAATAAGAAGCTAGCTATTATTATGGTGACGCATGATATTGGCACTATAACCAGCTATGTCAAAACTATTGCCTGTGTAAATCGAAATTTGCATTATCACCAATCCAACATTATCACCCAAGACCAATTGGAATCATATAATTGTCCGATTCAGTTGATTACACATGGTCAGGTTCCACACACAGTATTAGGTGATCATGAACATACTCATAACCATGATTGAAAATATTTTATCACTGTTTAAATACAGATTCTTCGATAACGCTCTATTAGCAGCATTGCTGGCAAGTATTATATGTGGTATTATCGGTTCATATATCGTAGCCAAACGAATGGTATTTATAAGCGGTGGTATTACACACGCTTCATTCGGTGGTATCGGAATTGCTTATTTCATGGGATTAAATCCTGTTCTAGGTGCTGCAGTATTCAGTGTAATGGCAGCAATAGGAATAGAATGGGTGTCCACTAAATCAAACATTCGAGAAGACTCTGCAATTGGCATCTTGTGGTCATTTGGGATGGCAGTGGGTATTATCTTTATTTTTATTACACCTGGTTATGCTCCTAACTTGATGTCATACCTGTTTGGCAGTATCTTAACGGTAAGTAGTCTTGATTTATGGATGCTGGGAGGGCTCGCTTTAGTATTAATTATTGTTTTTACATTATTCTATCATCTTATCCTTTTTATAGCATACGATGAAGAATATGCACGATCACACAAAGCACCAGTTAACCTGATAAAGTACCTGATAATTAGTTTAGTTGCATTAACGATTGTATTAAACATCAGGTTAGTGGGAATTATCCTGGTGATTTCATTCCTTACTATTCCCCAGTCAACTGCAAATATCTTCACCCAGCGATTTAACTATATCATTTGCCTTTCCATCCTTTTCGGAATTATCGGATCGTTTGGTGGTTTATTGATTTCTTATTATTTCAATATTCCTTCAGGGGCTACTATTATTTTCTCTTTCGTAATTCTGTTTATTTTGGCTAAAATGATTAAGATAGCCCAGGTAAAGATTAGAATAAATAAACAGTTTAATTAACTTTAACCCTTTGGTAATCACTATACTTATAGACTGAAGTAGACTGATTTTCGTATCCTCCGTCAGGTACTTTATAGAATCTAAAATCGTTACTCAAACCTGAGCAATTAATTGATTCCAGACATTTAAGAAAATCACCTCCATAATAATAGAGTGCATTCAGGAAATAGAAGGTAGCATCATAACCTAAAAATGCATATTTATCAATTTCAGGCTCAGCAATATAACGATCGCGGAATAGTTTTAAAAAGTGCTTAACACCCGGATTATTATAATCAACAAACCAAGGTTTGAAGAAGTGAGTATTCAGTTTCATCAGGTAATTATAATCCAGTTCCAATTCTTCCCATTCAGATAAACCCACCACTGTTATCTGATATGATTCTGCTTTTTCCGATAATTCACGCAACAATGACGATAGTATAGCCTGTTCAGTTGTTACTATTACAATAATGTTTTGTTTCCCGGAAACTAGTTTTTTACTTAAACCACTCCATCCTGAAATGCTGTAGATTACTTCTTTATATTTGACAGAATTAGCACTATCCAATGTTAGCGAATTCTTTAGCACCTGTGCAGTACCTTTATTGTCCTCTCCATTACGACGTAAAATAATAATATTGTCTTTACTGTGGGCCGATTTAAGATATTGAGCCAATGCATTTGTTTGCGACCAGGTAGAAGGCTGAAGCTTAACTACATTTCCATTCCCTTTAGTAAATTCAGACCTCCTTGAAAGCGGGTTAATCAAAGGAATATTATGTTGCTGTGCAAATGGCAAAACCAAGTTAAAACTTTCAGCAAAGAAAGGACCAATAATCATATTCATATCATCAAGTTCACGATTATTAAGCAGTCGCCTGGTTTTATTTACATCATCACCAAAATCACAATCAAACACGTGCACTTTCACTTTCATACCCAATGAGGCCATAGAATCAGCGGCTATTAATGCACCTTCATAGAACTGAATAAAATCGAATGAAATATATTCATGCGGACTCTTGCTTTCCGAAAAGCTTTCCAAAGAAATACTGTCCATCAGTTCAAGTTGCATGGGAATAAGCAAGGCTATATTATATTCAATATTATGATTTGCAATTTTAGAGCAGGATTTAGTCGCAACCATAGTATTTGCCTGCCTGTTGATGGCTCTGCCCATAATCACAGAATCAGGTATCGGTAAAGGCCTGACGTCTTTTAATATTTTGGGAATCTTTAAAATATAACCTTTACGCAAATTGCCATCTAAGCCTGGATTTGCCTTAATTATATCATTCATCTCAACATTATAAAGCCGTGAAATCCCATACAAGGTTTCTTTTCGTTCTACGGTATGATTGATAAAGTTAGTATCAGTAACCTGAATTGACAAAGCTGTTGGCGCTTCAGCAAGCGTAGCCGGTACACTTAAACCTGACCTACCTTAAGACCTTCATTTAGAACAGGGTTTAAACGAATTAATTCTTCAATTGTAGTACTATACTTCTTCGAGAGACTATAGAGTGTTTCCTGGGGAAGTACAGTATGCTCTGCATGTCCGGAGGTAATCACCTTCAATACCCCTGATACTTTTGGAATACGTACACTCATCCCTATTTTTAAGGTATCAATGTCAGGGTTAGCCATAATTAACTCTTTCACTGGTACTTTATAAGTCCTTGAAATGCCAAACCAGGTTTCATGAGGCTGCACGATATGAAAGTTGGAATCCGGAACCGTTGGTTCATTAACTTCCTGATCAGCTTCTGCAACATCAGGGTGAGTGCTTTTAACAGGAATTCTTACTATTTGATTTGGTTGTAAACCTGAAGATATTTCAGGGTTTGCCCTTAATATCTCTACATTTGAAATTCCATATAGCAATGCCAAGGTCTGTATGGTCTCCCCTTTATTTACAAAATGCATATAGTACTGCGCTCCTTTATAAGTTTCTATAATAGATGATTTTTTTGATACATCTTGCGGAAACAGACTTTGGATGCAAAGCAGACATACAAAAGCAAAACTCAGGAATACTTTCACTTCTTTCAAATATTAATTAATAATTATACTTTATTCCCACTCAATAGTAGCAGGTGGTTTTGAACTAATGTCGTATACAACCCTGTTAACCCCTTTTACTTTGTTGATGATATCATTAGATACCTTGGCTAGAAATTCATACGGCAAATGGGACCAATCGGCTGTCATTCCATCAGTTGAGCCTACAGCACGAAGAGCAATCACATTATCATAAGTCCTTTCATCACCCATTACACCAACTGATTTAACAGGTAACAGAATAACGGCTGCCTGCCATACCTTGTCATAGAGTTGAGCAATTTTCAAACCTTCAATAAATATATGATCAGCCTCCTGCAGAATATTGATTTTTTGTGGGGTAATATCACCCAGAATTCTTATTCCCAAACCTGGTCCCGGGAATGGATGACGACTAAGGATACTGTCACTGATACCGAGTTTATAACCTACTTTACGCACCTCGTCTTTAAAGAGGCTCTTAAGTGGTTCTATTACCTTAAGCTTCATATAGTCAGGCAAACCGCCCACATTATGATGCGACTTTATAGTAGCTGAAGGACCATTTACCGAAATAGATTCAATAACATCAGGATATATAGTACCCTGCCCGAGCCAACTTACATTTGTTATCAAATGTGCTTCCTGATCAAAAACATCAATGAATGTCTTACCGATCGCTTTACGCTTCAACTCAGGTTCCGATAAACCTTCAAGAGCTTTAAGAAACGCAGCCCCAGCATCAACTCCTTTTACATTGAGTCCCATGTTCTTGTATGATTCCAATACTTCAGGATACTCATTCTTCCTGAGTAACCCATTATTAACAAATATACAATGCAGGTTGGAGCCGATTGCCCTGTGCAAAAGAACAGCAGCTACTGTTGAATCAACACCTCCTGACAATCCCATTACTACCTTATCATCACCTATTTTTTGTTTAAGCTCTTGAATAGTTGTTTCTATAAAGGAGGCAGGTGTCCATAGTTGAGAACATCTACTGATATTAATTACAAAGTTTTGTAGAATAACACTTCCCTGGATTGAATGGTATACTTCAGGATGGAATTGGATACCCCAGGTATCTTCACCTTTTATCTGAAAACCAGCAATCTCAACATCGGCAGTACTGGCAATGATATCGAAATTATCAGGTTTTCTCAAAATAGTATCACCATGTGACATCCATACTTGACTTCCTTTGGAAATACCATTTAGTAAAGGATTTGAGTCATCTACATATCCGAGATTCGCACGGCCATATTCCCTGGTTTGTGAAGCTTTTACTTCTCCCCCATAATTATGAGCAAGGAATTGTGCACCATAGCAAATTGCCAGCATGGGTACTTTGCCCTTTATGTCTTTTAAGTCAGGATAAGGTGAATCAGCATCGCGTACCGAAAAAGGACTACCCGATAGAATGACACCCTTTACGTCTAAGGTAATTTGAGGTATCTTATTAAATGGATAAATTTCACAATAAACATTCAGTTCCCTGACTCTACGGGCTATAAGTTGGGTATATTGTGAACCGAAATCTAAAATAATAATTGTCTCTTGCATGTGTGCAAAGGTAGTGGTTAATGGTCAATTGATTATTAGTTGAAAAAACATTTCTTTAGGAGAAATTCATGAATTTCGCCATTATACTCCAGCTGCTAATTTAATAATCTTAATGGTGCTAAACACATCACATTCTCATCTGTTTAACTATTACGCCAACACCTTGTAGAAATTAGTACACAATATATCATCTACTTACATACTTTGTATACTATTGCTTTACAACGATTTAAATAGCACTATTGAGTTTGGCTCTACTTTTGATGAAATAAACAACATAACAATTGGAAAACTCTCACAAATCATGAAAAGACTTATCTTATTATTAGCGCTAATCCCTTTCGTTTTTGCAGCATGTGAAAACAAAGAACAAACTGCACAAATAAAACAGTTGCAGCAAGAACAATCAATGTTGATTAATGACGCAAAAACAAAAGATTCATTAATTAACGACTTCATGCAGACTCTAAACGAAATTGAAGCTAATCTCGCTGAAATTAAGACTACTGAAAAATTAATCAGCAAAGAAACTGCATCAGGAACAGAATTAAGCTCTTCAGCACGTCAACGTGTCAATGAAGATATCAGGCTAATCAATGGGTTGATGTCTGAAAACAAGCAAAAGATCGCATCTTTAAATCATCAACTTAAAAAATCAAATCTGAAAATTGCAGAATTTGAAAAAATGGTTGAAGCTACAAACCAACAACTTGCATTAAGGGTGCATGAAATCGATTCTTTAAAATCCGAGTTATCTACGCGTAATTTCACCATTGCAGTCTTGAATGATACCATTTCACAGATGTCAAATCGTACCAGAAATTTATCAAGCCAAATTACGCAGAAAACCAATGAATTGAATACCGCCTATTATATTGTTGGCAATCACAAAGCTCTGATTGAACAAAAAATTATTAATAAATCAGGGGGTGTTCTTGGTATAGGTAAAACTGAAAATGTTGCAGGTGATGTTGACCTTAATAACTTTACTAAAGTGGATATCCGTAATTTGAAATCAATACCACTAAATGTTAAAAAAGCAACTATAATGTCAGTACACCCTGCCGGTTCATACGAATTAGTGGGTGATAAGAAAAAAGTCACTGAACTTAAAATTAAAGATCCGGTTCTTTTCTGGGAAAAATCAAGGATGTTGGTTATCTCAACCGAAATTTAATCACTGCATTTTTATATATTTATCCCCCCGGCAATAATTGTCGGGGGGTTTTTACGTTGTATTAATCTACGTATCTGATAAATAATGAAAAAAACGAAGACAACAGTTAATATCAAATGGAAGATTGCCACTGGTTTCCTATTACTACTGATACTCGTTTTTGTTTCTGTATTGTCAGTTAATAAGCTTGCAACCCAACTCACTCTTCCTGATTCCGGAGTTTCTTCTTCTGTAACTAAACTTTCTATTACCAGCAACCTATTATCAAACCTTATTGAAACTGACGGAAAGGCTCGTGCATATATAAGCACCGGGAATATTGAATATCTGAAGCAATATCAACAACACGAACTTGAAACCCGGTCACTGTTAGATTCGCTAACTTTAAGCAGTATCAGCAATACGAATCAGTATTTACGAATGCTGGCTGTTGACAGTCTCCTTGATTTAAAGCACATGATCCTGACGGAGTTTATTGAAGCCAGGCTTCAAAGTTCAAAAAATGACACTTATAATTTAGGCAATATTGTTCATAAGTATGGTGATTCTATCAGAGTTACCAACCATACTATTTCAAAGACGATCACTAAGCAAATCCTCACTCCCCCGTTAGAAAAGCAAGGCTTAATAAAAAAGTTATGGAAAAACATAACCGGTAAGAAGAAGTCAGATACATTAGTTAAAGCCAGTCCTTCTGTCCATGTTGAGTATGATACGTTATTAATCTCTAAAGCTGTTCGTGACACCACTTTAGGACATGTGAAGTCACAGCTTTTAAAGATAGAAAAGCGGGAAAAGATAAGCAGACAATTGGCTATTGAGCATGAAATGATGCTTATCCAGGCTGATCAGGATATCATGAATGAAATCAGGGCTGTATTATTGCTATTTGAAAAGGAGGAAATCGCCCGCGCTATTAAAGGAACTGAAAACAGCCGTAAAGTACTCGACAAATTATGGATAACTGCTCTAGTTCTTGCTGCAATCGGACTCATCACTGCATTGTTTTTTATAGTCATGATCTGGAAAGACTTAGCAAAAAGTGCGTTTTATCGAAAGCAATTAGAACAGGCCCGGTCACTTGCTGAATCATTGTTAAAGGTAAAAGAACAATTTCTTGCCAACATGAGTCATGAAATCCGGACTCCTCTTACCTCAATAATCGGATTCACTGAAAGGTTATCAGAAACAAAGATTGACAAGGAACAAGCCAGTTACCTGAAATACATTAATTCTTCCTCCGAGCATTTACTTGAACTAATTAATGATCTACTCGATTTCACCAGAATCAATAGTGGCAAACTCACCCTCGAATCAAAACCATTTGCTCCTGCCGATCTCTTTGAACAGGCCTTTGATACTTTAGAGCCACGAGCACGTGAAAAAGGATTGGAAATGATCCTTCAGCAAAATTTCCCTCCTTACCTATTTGCTGGTGACCCTTTGCGTTTAAGACAAATAATTTACAATCTCCTCAGTAACAGTATCAAATTTACCCAACAAGGCAAAATAGTATTACAAATCAAAGCCAAAGAATCAGAAAAAGACAACCTGGTTAATATAATTATAAGAGTTGCAGATACAGGGATTGGCATTCCTGAAGAAAAACAAAAAATGATATTTGAGGAATTCACCCAAGTTGATCACAGTATTACACGTAAATATGGCGGTTCAGGCCTGGGACTGGCAATTTGCTGCAAATTGGTAGAGATGATGTATGGTACTATCAGTGTGATTAGCAAACCTGACCATGGTACTATTTTTACGATTAAACTTGCTTTGCCCATATATAAGGGCGACAAATCAGTAGTTGATACCAGTTCCCATGTCAATAAAAACTCTGATTTGAGTAAGCTCACAATCTTACTGGCAGAAGATGATAATACTACCCGTATGCTGCTTAATGAGCTTTTAGAAAGATACAAAGCTAAGGTCTACCAAGCTGAAGATGGATCATCAGCATTTCAGATATTCAAAAAACATGCTGAAATATTCAATCTTGTGATAACGGATGTACAGATGCCGGGGCTTAGTGGTCCTGAACTACTTGATAGAATCAAAGAATGGTGTTTAAAACAGAATATAGAAACTCCAATTGTTATAGGTCTTACAGCTCATGCTGATAGTCATGAAATAAACGGCTATAAGGCTCGGGGCATGGACCATATTATTATTAAGCCTTTTAAGCGTGCTGATTTGTTACGAGTCCTAAATTTGGTTGCCACTAGTAAACTCAAAAACTCCACCAGTGATGCCTTGAATGGCAGCAAAACCAGCGATGTCACAAACAATACCGAGGAGACCAAAACCAAAGATAGTAACGTCATCGTTACTGCTATAAATGACAGCAAGCCTGAAAGCGACCTTATTACCTCTGAAAAGGAAAGTAAACATAGAATCGGTATCACATCAGAAGATGATGATGATATAGATATAACAAACTTCCAAAAATTTGCGGGTAATGATCAGGATGCTTTGAACCAGATAATTGTTTCCCTGACTGAGAATATAACTGTTACATCTAAACAAATGCAGGACGCATTTAAGGAAAAGAACTTCATGGAATTATCACTTCTGGCACATCGTATCCAACCTAATATCCGGTCACTGGGAGCTAAAGATATTGCTTATTATTTACGAAACCTTGAGGTTATTTGTAAAGAAGTACCTGTCAAAGAAGAAATAGTAAGCCAAAATCTCATCAAATCAGTAAAACACTTGCAAGAAATAAAAGAAAAGCTCAAGAATAAAATTACCAACTAAAATTCTTTACTATTACCTAAGTACAAAATCCATGTAATTCAACCATCATACCTGTACCTCAACCATCAAACCTATAACTTAACCATCCTACCCATAACTCAACCATGATATATAAAATCCACAGCTTAATAAACATATAGTTTTGGCAGTGACGCTGCCTCCGGGATTCATAATGACCCAATTATTAACTAAAGGGTGGCAACTCCATTATTAGCAAAAGCACTTGAGTTCACTTGCTAACTTAAGTTCTTGCAGATCACCCCGGATTACAGAGGAATATTATACTGTTTCATTTTATTGTAAAGGGTTTTTCTATCAACATTCAAGATTTTAGCTGCTCTTGATTTATTAAATCGCACCTTTTCAAGAGTAGAAATAATCAATTCGCGTTCACTTTTGTGTGCAGCATCACGCAAATCAACAGCAGGAAGCTCTTCAGTTTGCGGTTGATAGTTCGAAACAGGTTGCTGAGTAGTCAGGGATAAATTCCTGGTTATGTGTTGCATTGCTTCGTCAATTATTTCATCAGGAAGAGTGTTTTTATATACAATATTCCCTTTTGTCAACAGTACCGATCTTTTGATAATATTACGGAACTCTCTGAAATTGCCTGGCCATGAATACCTCGAAAAGACATCTATTACCTCATCATCAAAAAATTCCACATTCCTGTTAAGTTCAGTATTTGCCTGTTTAAGAAAGTGATTTGCAAAGAGCATCATATCCTCAAGTCTTTGACGTAATGGGACTACTTGGATAGCAAACTCATTTATACGGTGATACAGATCTTCTCTAAAATCTCCCCTTGCTACCGCTTGCTTAAGGTCTTCATTGGTTGCTGTGATAATCCTCACATCAATAATGGTCTCATTGTTTGAGCCAATACGCCTAATCCTGCGTTCCTGAATTGCCCTTAATAGTTGAATCTGAATATCATAACCCAAATTACCAATTTCATCAAGGAAAATGGTGCCTCCGTTCGCAGACTCAAATTGGCCTTGTTTATCGGAAAAAGCACCAGTATATGATCCTTTAAGATGACCAAACAACTCGCTACCTGCCAAATCACGCGGGAGTGCACCACAATCAATAGCTATAAATTTTTTGTCTGCACGCTGACTCTGCAAGTGTATTTTCCTGGCGATAAATTCTTTACCTGTACCACTCTCCCCCATTAATAATACCGACATATTAGTAGGTGCAACAAGACTCACGTGTTCACTTATCTTTTTAGCAGCAGAACTATATCCTTCAACAAAGAAGTCTGACTTATCTTTTGATATTTTACTCTCAGCAATATTTTCAGTGGAAGGATTAAGTGCTCTTTTAATAGTAGCCAATATCTCATCAGGATTAACCGGTTTAGCCACATAATCAAATGCTCCCATTTTCATAGCCTGAACGGCAGTGCGAATATCAGCATATCCAGTCATGAGAACAACAGGCACCTGTGGCCTTTCACGCATCACAGTTCTCAGCATTTCCAGTCCATCCTGATCCGGCAATCTAAGGTCAGTTAACACAATATCAGGTTTGAAAGCAATCATTTTCTTACTTCCATCACCATAAGAAAATGCTTGTTGAACTATAAAACCATGCTTTGTAAGAAAAGTATTCAGCATCAGGCAGAAAGTAACATCATCATCAACAACCAAAACTTTACTCATGCAAGGTAATATTATCATTTAATTTATCATTAGTGCACCCAAAATTAATCAGTTACCTATCAAGGCTCTAACGCCCGGCAATAGTCTATTCTATTCCTGCAAAGTGTTTCATAAACTGCACACGCTCAAATGCTGCAGGGTTTTCAGCTTTTTTCATGCTTAACCTCCCAATGAATTCATCAGTGTTTTCATAATTGTGCTTCTGCATCCACGCTGATAACTCATTATTCATGGTCGTAATTCTTTCGAATCCATTTTGATAAAGTGTTGAAACCACCTGTACAGCTTTAGCGCCAACCAGTAATTGTTTAATCAGGCCCTTCCCATCATGTACCCCGGTAGAAGCACAGGCATCGCAATGAAGTTTTTGTGAAAGCATTGCTACCCATCGCAGCGAATTAGTAATCTCATCAGGGTTACTGAAAATACTTGAAGGAACAACTTGCATTGTATCAATATCAATATCAGGTGTATAGAACCTGTTAAACAGTACAATTCCTTTAATCCCTGTCCATGATAACTCTATTGCTGTCTTAGCTAATGATGAAAAGTAGTAACTCATTTTAATGGAAACAGGAATCTTCACATTTTTTATTACTTCCTGTACTATATCAAAGTAGACTTTCTCATTTCTTTTACAGTCCATAGAAGGATCACTTGGCAAAACAAAGATGTTTAATTCAATAGCATCTGCACCAGCATCTTCCATTTTTTTTGCATAAGCAATCCACTCATCCGTTGATATACAGTTAATGCTTGCAATAATCGGAATACCGACATTTTTTGAAGCTTCACTGATCAGATCAAGGTACTTAGCCACTTGTTCTCCCCTGCTGTAATGTGCAATATAATCATAAGCTTCCGGATAAGGGATAATAGTGCTGTCATCAGTGAACAGATGTGCTATTTCATGGCGAATTTGTTCCTCAAACAATGATTTTAAAACAACAGCTCCGGCACCAAGTTTTTCAAATTGCCTAATATTTTCTAATTTATTGGTTAGTCCTGAGCTTCCAACAATAATTGGGCTCTTAAGAGATAAGCCCATATAGGTTGTTCCAATGTTTACCATGGCTGCGAATAATTAAATTTAGTCTACGTTTTAGCTAACAAATATAAAACTTATTAAACAATAATATCTTAAAAATAATGAACCTGCCCAATCATAAAATCTGGCAGGTCTCATTATTCCTAAAGTTAGATCAATCTAGTAAGCTATACTTATTCAATCTGCTTTGGCCATACCTAATCTATCGCGCTTATAGCTATACTGAATCAGTCATATTACTGTGCAATACTTAATTTCAGGAAGAAGGTTTTCTGTTTCATTACCTCTAAAGCTTTCATCAACTCATTGTCGATTGGACTGATGATTTCAAAGTAGCTATTAGTATCAAAGAGATTTCTGGCAATCATTCCTTTCAAAATGTATCTGATTTCATTACCTGATTTTTCCATCGAACCTTCTTCAGGAGTAACACCTTTTGCTGAGGCGAAATCCAGGAATTGCTTCATAAAAGTTTCATCTGTTTGAAAACCTGCTTTAAAAGCACTGAAATTTTTAAATTGTTTATTAATCTCAGTCCGGTCTTTTTCCAGGTAATTCAATATAAAATCATTGAATATTCCCTTACGCCACAAATCAGTATAAAACTTTGAACTTACCGTAGTATCCATTGGGATAAACACATCAGGCATAATGCCACCTCCACCATACACTACTCTCCTGGCAGGAGTGTAATATTTAAGAGAATCAGGGAATTTAATACTATCTGCTGAAACGAACTCTCCATGTTTAAATCTGTTACTCAAATCAGAATAGTAATCTTCCGAACCTCCTTCATAAGGCTTTTGGATACTACGTCCTGAAGGAGTATAGTAACGGGCAGTAGTAAGCCTTATCACAGAACTGTCAGGAAGGTTAAACGGACGTTGTACCAATCCCTTTCCAAAGGAGCGTCTGCCCACAACCAATCCACGATCCCAATCCTGAACGGCACCTGCTACAATTTCACTGGCCGAAGCACTTCCCTCATTAACCATCACAATTAATTTGCCCACTTCAAAGTCTCCCGCTGCCGTAGCTTTAAACTCCATTCTAGGGCTTCTTACACCTTCTGTGTACACGATTAATTTTTGTGCCGGTAAAAATTCATCTGCCAGGTCAACTGCAACATCAAGAAAACCTCCTGTGTTATTGCGCAAGTCAAGAATCAAATCCTTCATCCCCTGCTTTTTCAATGCCTTGATTGATTCATCAACTTCTTCAATAGAAGTACGGGCAAAACGAGTTAGCTTAATGTAACCAACCTCGTTTGAAAGCATAAAAGTAGCATCAATACTGTTTAAGGGAATTTTATCGCGAACAATAGTGTATTCAATCAGAGGCATTTTATTACTCCTCAATATCCCTACCTTCACATGTGTACCCTTTTGACCCCTAAGATGCTCCATCACAAAGTTGTTGGTTATTTTCTCTCCAAAAGCAGGCTCACCATCTATTGTAATGATCTTATCTCCAGCCAATATTCCAAGTTTATCTGAAGGTCCTCCCGGCACAGCAGCAATCACCAAAATTGTATCGTGATAGATCTGGAATTGTATTCCAACTCCTTCAAAATTTCCTATCAATGGCTCATTAGCTTTCTGAACTTCTTTTTTTGATAAGTATATAGAGTGCGGATCTAAATCTTTTAACATAGCCCTTACAGCCGTTTCTGTTAGCTCTGTCTGGTTAGTTGAATCAACATAATAATAGTTGATTATTTGCAAAAGTGAAGCAAATTTCTCAACGCTTATGCGTGTTTCATTACGCTGTGCATAAGTGTAACTACTATTAAAAATAGCACCAAACAGAAATAAACAAATTACTATTTTATGGATTACTTTGCTTTTAATCATGGTTTAGTTTTTTTCATTTAAGCATAACAAAATTACGCTTTATTGCATTGTGATTGTGGTTTTCAATTTAATAAAAAAGGAGCAATTAACAAATATTAGCAGTATTTTTACAAATTATATTGCCTAAGAATATTAGTAACCTATGGATGAAGACAAACGAAGACTGCTATCAGCAAGTATGATATTTGCCATAATCGTTTTTGTATTATGGATCATAAAGGCAATTGAGATGGCTTTTGATCTATCTTTTGCTGAATTTGGAATCTTACCGTTAGAGATTAAAGGTTTAAAAGGCATCTTGTTTGCCCCTCTTATTCATGGTAGTATAGCTCATCTTGCATCTAATTCCATTCCGCTCTTTCTTTTAGGTACAGCACTATTCTATTACTATAGACCTAAAGCCCCGGAAATCTTTATATTATCCTGGCTATTAACAGGACTTTGGGTATGGCTTTTTGCCCGTGGTAATTCTTATCATATTGGTGCCAGTGGCGTAGTTTACGCTTTGGTTTCTTTCCATTTTGTAAGTGGCATTATCAGGCGCGAGCCCAAACTGATTGCATTCACCCTGCTAGTCACTTTCCTTTATGGAAGTTTTATTTGGGGAATATTCCCCGACTTTTCCATCAAGGAAAGAATCTCATGGGAATCACACATGATGGGTGCTATAGCCGGTTTAGTATTAGCTTTTGCTTATCGCGATGTAGGCCCTCAAAGGAAAGTCTACGAGTGGCCCGAAGATGAGGAAGATAATGAAGATGATGAAGAGAATAATAATGGAGAAAAAGTAGTAATACAAGATATTCCTAAGGATGATAATGTCACAATTGCCTGATCATTATTCACTTACTACATCATCCTAAATTACCTCAATAATTATACGCATACTACATCACCTTAACTTACCGTATGGAAAGATAAGGTTTAAGTCGGCGGTACTTATTTTGATTTATAAGAGCAATGGTTTTCAGGTCTTCAACCGATTTAAATCCACCCTGCTGTATTCTTTTATCCATGATAGCCTTAGCCATGTAATAATCAATATAGGGATGCAACCTCAATTCTCCCAATGTTGCCGTATTAATGTTAATCACTGAAACCAGCGAGGTATCAACAATAACCTGATCCATAATAGATGAAAATCGTGTACTATCCATCCCATAAACTTCTGCTAATTGAGCAATACCAGAGTACCCTCCAAGTTTGTCCCTATATTTGATAATTCTCCGGGCAAAAGTAGGTCCAATTCCTCTAATTTTCAGCAGTTCTATTGAATCTGCACTGTTAATCTCCACCTTGTAGACATTACTGCCGGTGTATTTAGATAGGTCAGATTTGTTCACTACTGCATCAAAACGTTTATCCACTATTCTGTCCTTTTCATCAATCGTAATATAGGGCTCAAATATCCTATATACTTCATCATCAATGATAAAGAGTTTCTTAAAGTCTTCTTTCTTTGTAAAATGACCACCCTTGCTTCTGTATTTTATAATCACATCAGCCTGCTTCGGTGAAAATCCCATTTTGACCCATCCGTCCTTATCGAGCCTGTTTGGATTAAATACTACAGGATTAAAGCGAGACACTTTCCTACCAGATGATTTGTCTTCCTGCCATTTGTTTTCATAAGATTCATTCACGCGGTCATCTTTTAAAAACTTTTCAATCTCAATCTTATAAAGCTCTGAAGAGACTTCTTCCGGTTTCTTATCAGCTACAAAAAAACGTGGAATAAATAATACTATAATAATCAGTGAAAGAAGGATTAATATTCCATTTCGTTCAGATTTAGTGAAACTTAAATAATCCTTTATGTGTTGTTTCAAGGTTGGTTGTTTAGTTGGTTTTCCGTTTCTTCATCATCTTTAGGCTTTATAGTCAGTACTTTCCAAAAGAACCAGCCTGTAAGAATGGTCGCAATAGATTCAACCGTAACCATTAAAATCAAAGCGCTTGTGTTCATTTTTCTACCTCCTTTCTGTTTTTGCGTTTAAAAGCAAAGTGTACCATAAAGCTAATCGACAGGAACAGGGTACAGAGTAACAAACGTGCCATGTCAAGATAAAACACCTTATTGATAATATTTCCTGTATACAGCGTTTGACCGACTGATACCTTTTGTCTAAAGTTCACTTTTAAACGGTGTTTTTCAGGGTTAAACGAGTAAACCTTTGACTGATCATTTCCTTTAGCAGTTTGCCCACTGATTATTAAATAAGATTTGTTTTTAAATGTGTAAACCGAATCCACCATACCGCTATTCTCAGCGTAGAAGTCCTCAGCAAAATATGTATTATTCGGACCAATACCCATATGCTGAAGTTGACCAATAATGCTTTCATTATGCAATTGCCAACCTCTTAAACTTATTAAACTCCAGTCATCATTTACAGGCCTTACCAAAGCACCCATGAAAACAATAATCAAAGCAAAGGGGGTAATAAACTTAATTATAAACTTATAAACAACCGGAATTTTAATATCAGCTCCAATATTAATCTCTCTCCAACCTTTTTTCATACCAAATATCCATGAGAACAGAATGGATTCCAAGAGAGCAAATACCACCAATGATACCGTCCCTGCCCAGTAGTCATATTCATCAAAAACCCCCTGGTTAAAGAATAGTATAGTAGGTAAGCCCATTATCATTACTATGATTCCGAATGCTAAGGCGGCATTCTTTCTCTTCCAGTTAAATTCATCTCTCAGGAAGCTGAGCACAGGTGTCCCCATTGCCAGTGATGAAGTAATCCCTGCAAAGAACAATAAACCAAAGAAAGCCACTCCGGCAATAGCTGAAAGCACATTACCCCATTGTTCAAACAGGAACGGCATAGTCCTGAATCCAAGTCCCAAGCCACCCAGATTAGTAAGTTCTACTACCTTATCAATACCAAGATACCCTATTGCAATAGGAATAATTATAGAACTACCCAGTACAATTTCAACAAATTCATTCATCCATCCTGCTGACATTGCATTAAGCGCTATATCCTGATTTTTTTTAACAAATGATGCATAACACTGAATGGAACCCATTCCCACCGACAGCGTAAAAAATATCTGTCCTGCAGCCGCCAACCATACTTTAGGATTCGAAAGTGAAGTGAAATCAGGGGTCCAAAGAAAATTCAGCCCTACAGTACCACTATTAACAACTCCTTCATGACCAGCTTTAAGGGTAACTCCTTTTATTGCCAGAAACAATCCGAACACAATCAGCAGCGGGACCCCTATCTTAGCAACTCTCTCGACGCCGTCAGTAAGTCCTTTGCTTAAAATGTAGGTATTTAGAGCCAGACATAACAGGAAAATAACCAATCCCTCATAAGGTATACCTGTAGTTGAAGTTGTAACATCCAAATAATCGCTAAAAAAAGCAGCTACCTGCGTTTGGTCCATTGAATTGAATGTACCAATAACTGAATGATAGATATATGAAATAGTCCAGCTTTCAATATAGCAATAGTAAGCAGCAATAGCGATATTTGAAAAAATTCCAAACACACCAACATACCTCCATATTTTCCTCTTATCCATACTGTTAAGGATAAATGGAGTGGAATGATGTCCTAAGGAACCTCCATACCTCCCTGAAGCCCATTCAATAAACAAGAGCGGAATTCCCATTAACAGGAAAGAAACGATGTATGGAATAATAAAGGCTCCTCCTCCATTTTGTACTGCTTGTACAGGGAATCTGAGAAAGTTACCGAAACCTACCGCATTACCTGCCATAGCTAACACCAAACCTACCCTTGAACCCCAGCTATCATTGTTGACTGCCATCACTAAAATTTTATAAACCCGTGAAATCTGAATCAGTATTTGAAGCTTTGTGCAATATTAAAAAAGATTCTTTACATATTCATACTAATGTACATAATTATTAAGGAAGCACATAAAAAACATCGACTGTTACCTCAACACAAAGGATGAAAGACAATTCATAGTAAATGTAATCAGGTGGTTTGAATGTCAGTTCCTTATAAAAATTCATGCTCAGTGAAAGCAGGATTTTTAATAAGAATATTCCCTATCCTGCAACTCAGGCATTTGCGTTTATCACAATAGGAGGTTTTCAATTCCATCAACGCTTGAGTATGGTAAGCAGTGGATACATCCAAACCAGCAGTTTGCCACTCCCTGATCACAAAGTTCTTCTCCCCGGGTAATTTTTCAAAAAGGCTTAATGTTTTATTGCAAAGGGTGTCATTTGACATGAAAGTACCATATACAAACCTAAAAGGCAATATGGCGTTCATAATGACTAGTTGGATAGCTGAAACACCGGTATGTTTCTCTTCACCGGTCGATTCTTTATCAAATACATAGTGATCATCCCAATATGCAGAAGCTTTTACCTTAAAAATTTCCATCATTTCATCTATTGTATCCATTGACAACACCCGAGCCAACAACCCGGCGTTCTTACAAATAAATGCAGCAAATTGTGATAACCTGATGGTAGGGAAGTTTACCGGTCTTAATCGCAAAAAGCGCCACAATGAAGCAGGTATTGGCACTAACTGATATTTCTTTCGCAGGAAGCAATATTCATTAAAAAGTGCTTGTCCCCATGGATCCACCAAGTCCTGGGTCAGCATTCCTGCCTGCCCGAATATTAACGCTTCCACCTGCATAGGATTATCAGCATGGTGCGCCAATATCCTAAAAGGTAATGACCGGGCCAGCATTTCAAATGGCAATGCATTAATGCTAAAGCCAAAACTCCGTGCAATAATCTGATACAATGCATCCTCCCAATCGTCGGTTGAACCGTTCAGAGCATCCTGAATAAAGTCGGCCCTGTGTTCAAGCTTTTCAATGAGCATTCGTTCAAGCCACAAGACTAGTTCTGATTCAGGTACATCCCTGATCATATTAATACAGGGCACAAAACGTTTGCTTGTAATGAATTGTTTATATGCTTCAAAGAGATTCAGGTCAATCATATTGGCAAGCTCGCAAATGGGCATTCGAGGAAATTTATTCTTTGCATCATGGTTAAATACCACATGCAGCACAACATTCTGATAAGCTTCATCATGATCATGCCCGTGTTTGAACCAATCAGATGAATTGACATGAATTTCCACATTACCCGCCCACAGGGTATTATCAATACGAAGCCTTGCATCAGAAAAGTCAGGGCCGGCATTAAAGTTATGATAACCAGTGTTTAGCACCTGAATGTCTTCGCCCCGGATAGTGGTAATCGGTTTAGTAAACAATCTGTTTTGCCATAGGTAATGCAAAAAGTCTTCTGTCATGGTTTTAAACTTTATTAAAATTATGAATTATGTGCAAACAAGCGAAAAATTGACTATATTTGAAGTAGGAAAAGTACGGATAATTGAGGTGGCAATTTGCCAACTTTAATATATCTTTGCAGCTCAACTAATGTTTTCATGAAAAGTGCAAGTACTTTAATTGCAGGTATTGAATACAAGATTCGAAATTTAATAGAAAGAATCGAAAAACTTGAAAATGAGAATTTAAAATTGAACAATAAAATTGAAGAATTGAATACGATGATCAAAGATCAGAAAAATCTGATTAATGAGCACCAGGAAAGAATAAAAATACTTAAATTAGCAAAATCCTTGAACAAGGAAGAAAGCAAGACAGAAGTTAAATTAAAGATTAATGAACTTTTGCGGGAAATTGACAATTGTGTAAGACTTTTAAATAAATAAACTGTTAAACAAATAATGGATGAACTCTCAATAACAGTTGTAATTGCTGATCGGCCATATAAACTTAAAGTTGATCGCAATGAAGAAGAAGGGCTTAGAAAAGCCGCAAAGGTTATTGAGGAACAAATGGAAAAATATGCGACCTACTTTCAATTTAAAGATAAACAAGATTTGCTCGCTATGGTAGCATTACAGTTTTCAGCCAGCACTATTGACCTTGAAGAACAAGTAAAATACAGGGACAACGAAATGCTGGAAAAATTGACAGATATTGATGAAGTGTTAACAGCACATTTAGATTAAAAAGATCAGACATTAGTTCTTTGAAAAGCATTAAAGTATCCCGCATCAGATCGACAAAGTTTGTAAACTCAACATTTTCAACTTTGGAGCAACGCTCAGCTTTTGGATGACAAACAGGCCTTAATCCGGCTTCGGCCGGTCTCTCTTTGTTGAGAGCATCGGAAGTTTAACCTCCCTGGCAGCTCCAATCATGTAGTTTTGGGGTTTACCAAAACACTAGATCTATGCGGGTTTTTTTTTGTCTTTCTTTCTCCAATTAATATATCATAAACTAACTAATTAACCAATGGAGACAGTAATAATAAGTATCGTAGCAGTCGCAATCGGACTCATTGTCGGCATAACGATAACTAGTACTTTTCTACGGAAAGCCATAGAAAAGAAGAGTGAGAATATCCTCAAAGATGCCGAAGAAAAAGGCGAAATGATCAAGAAGGATAAAATCCTTCAAGCCAAGGAGAAGTTCCTTCAAATGAAATCAGATTACGAAAATGCATACCAGGAAAAAAACAAAGAAATACTTAAAAACGAGAATAGGTTAAAACAAAAAGAAGCAACAATCTCACAGAAATTTGAAGAAATTCAACGTAAACAAAAAGAGGTAACTACCATTAAGGATGGCCTTACTGCACAACTTGAAATCTTTAATAAGAAACAACTGGATCTTGATAAAGCTATCAAGCAGCAAGTTGATCAACTGGAGGCCATTTCAGGTATGTCAGCCCAAGAAGCAAGGACACAGTTAATTGAAACCTTAAAGGATGACGCAAAAGCTGATGCTCTGGTTCACATAAAAGATATCGTTGAAGAGGCTAAATTAACAGCCAATACCGAAGCCAGAAAAATAGTTATTGAAACTATCCAACGTACGGCTGCTGAACATGCTATTGAAAACAGCGTTTCGGTATTTAATATTGAAAGTGAAGAAATCAAAGGTCGTATCATTGGTCGTGAAGGCAGAAACATCAGAACACTCGAATCATTAACCGGTGTTGAAATTATTATAGATGATTCTCCTGAAGCAATTATTCTTTCAGGATTTGATCCGGTACGCCGTGAAATTGCGCGTTTGTCACTTCATAAACTGGTTACTGACGGCCGCATCCACCCTGCTCGTATTGAAGAAGTGGTTGGTAAAGTCAGAAAACAGATTGAACAGGAAATCATTGAAACAGGTAAACGCACTACCATTGACCTTGGAATCCATGGTTTGCATCCCGAATTGATCAGGATGATCGGTAAAATGAAATACCGTTCTTCATATGGTCAAAACCTGCTGCAGCACTCCAAGGAAGTAGCCAACCTGTGCGCCACTATGGCTGCCGAACTTGGTTTGAGCCCTAAAAAAGCCAAACGTGCTGGGTTACTGCATGATATAGGTAAAGTGCCTGATAACGAGCCCGAATTGCCACATGCTATTCTTGGTATGAAGATTGCCGAACGCTATAAAGAACCTGCTGATATTTGCAATGCAATTGGCGCTCACCATGATGAAATTGAAATGGAAAGCCTGATTGCACCCATCGTACAAACTTGTGATGCTATTTCAGGAGCTCGCCCGGGTGCCCGCCGTGAAGTGGTTGAAGCTTATATTCAACGACTGAACCATCTTGAAGAATTGGCACTCTCCTACCCCGGTGTTGTTAAAACCTATGCTATTCAAGCAGGTAGGGAACTCAGGGTTATCGTAGGTGCTGATAAAGTATCAGATGATGACGCTAACAAGATTTCATACGACCTCTCACGTAAAATCCAAGATGAAATGACTTATCCGGGACAAATTAAAATAACGGTCATCAGGGAAACCAGGGCCATTAGTTTTGCCAAGTAAGAGACCAAATTTAATATACCGTATCTTTAGAATAAGAGAGCACTTTGATAACAGAGTGCTCTCTTTATTATGAGTTAACGTTACTATGGGGAAACTTCTATTCCTTAAAGAGTAATGATATCATCTATGATGGCCACTCTCCTGTATCGATCAATTACTTCCGCTGGATCCATCATCAATTCCCTTACTGTTACCGATAAATAATTTCCTTTTGATGAATGACGCGTTGTGAACTTTGATTCATCACTGAAAACATTCCTAAGTATAGCATAGTTCCTGCTATTATCAACTATAATAAACTTAAACATGTATACTTGTGGCCAGGGACCATTACTTACTAATTGTGATTCAAGATGGCTAAGGAATTCTTCATTAATGGTCATCAGTATAAAATAAAAGTATTGAGTCACTAAGGTAATAAACAAAAAACTTACATCATCTTCATCCTCTTAAGCAGGAAAGGTAGTAATACTTGCTTAATGCCAAGGTTTATATCAGCTTCAACAAATTCAATATGATATTGTGCACACCGATGCATCAATTCACTTTTAAAATTTGAAACCCTCTTAACATATTCATCTCTGATTTCATGTGGCCGTACTTTTATCTCCTCTCCTGATTCCAAGTCAATGAACTTATAAGGCTTATTATCGAATGAAAAATCAATTTCTGCACTTTGGTCTGTTACATGAAAAAGAATTACCTCATGCTTATTATGCTTCAGATGCTGCAATGCGGAGAATAAATCTTCATCAATCGCATGATCAAACATATCGCTAAAAATAATTACCAGTGAACGCTTATGAATATTATCAGCTACCTGATGCAGCGCTTTTGCTGCCAAAGTAGAATTGCCTGTCTTTTCAGCACCTTTTTCAATAAGTTCATTTAACCTGCTGAAAAGGAACTTACGATGTACCAGATTTGAGTGTGCCTCTGTATGTAATTTAACCTCATCGGTAAAAATGGTCAATCCTGAAGCGTCTCGTTGACGGTGAAGCAATTGAATGATAGCAGCAGCAGCATATACTGAAAAAGTCATCTTATCAGGATGCTCTAGAGACGGTTTGTCAATCATTGGGAAATACATGGATGATGACCCGTCTATAACAATCTGGCACCTTAAATTAGTCTCTTCTTCAAACCGCTTAACATACAAACGGTCAGTACGACCAAATAGCTTCCAATCAATATGTTTTATTGATTCACCCTGATTATACAGCCTGTGCTCGGCAAATTCAACTGAAAAGCCATGGAAAGGACTCTTGTGCATACCTGTAATAAATCCTTCAACCACCTGATGTGCAATCAGTTCAAGTGGCAGTAATTCATCAAACCTGGCTTGTTCAATAGGCATGGTACAATGTTAAATCAATTAATAACAAATGCCGGGATGCAAAGCTTCGTTTGATCCCGGCACAAGCTTTTATGCCTATTATAATAATTTCTCGAGCTTAGAAGCTAAGACTGACTTTGGAGATACCCCAACGTGTTTATCCACTACTTCCCCACCCTTAAAAAACAGAATAGTAGGAATGTTTCGTACGCCATATTTTGCGGTAATAGAAGGATTACCATCAACATCAAGTTTGCCAATCACAGCTTTACCTTCATATTCGTGACTTAGTTCTTCTACTATAGGGCCAACCATGCGGCAAGGGCCACACCATTCAGCCCATAAATCAACAAGTACAGGTTTATCGGATTTCAGAACGATTTCTTCAAAATTCGCATCAGTTAACTCAAGTGCCATATCTTTTGTTTTTATATTGTGTTAAAAATAGACTTCAAAGATAACTCAATTAATTTTAGCCAACTTCAAAACTGCATGGAATATTTACAAAATAATTTTACAGCTCTGTCAGTTCAATACCACATCCACAAATTTCACCTTCTTCACCACCTCCGCCACAAATCCGGGCGACACCTGAGTCTTTGATACCATCCTGACATTCACTTTATCGGCTTCATCTACAATCTCAATGTACAAACCACAGGTACCTTTATGTTTCTTTTGTATAGCGGAGAGCATTGAAATCATTTCTTTATCAACTAAAAAGGCATCAATCCGCAGTGTTACCTTTCTCGTTAAACGTTCCAATGCTTCAGCAAGCAGAGTCATGCTGCTTATCTTAAACTCGAAACTTCCATTATTCCTGTAGCTTTGCTTGAAAGTACCATTAATCATAACGGCAGTGCCTTCAACAAGTAAATGCTTGTAGCGCAGGTAATCCTCTGAAAATAGTGCCAGGTTCACGGTATCCATCATATCCTCCAGGTTGAACATGCCAAAAGCTTTATTCGTTTTAGATATCAGGTGCCTTGGACCGGTAATAATACCTGCCACTATCATCTGAACACCCACGAACATCTTACTATTCTCTTCCAAAAGATCATTCACCGTATTCTTGCAAAAGGAGTTTATTTCCAGATCATAATCATTCAAAGGATGACCTGAAATATAAAAGCCTGCTATTTCCTTTTCATGCTTTAACTGCTCATAATTACTCCATGGCTCACACTCCGGCAAATTTATTTCAGGCATCTCCACTTCCGATAATTCTCCAAACAAACTTACCTGCATACCCATTTTCTGCGCCTGGTATTCTGAGGCATTCCTGATTACTTTTTCAAGGAAGGTAGGTCCGTCAACTGATTCCTTATAAAAATACTGTGCTCTGTGTGAATTGGGGAAACCATCAAAAGCGCCTGACATAGCCAGCACTTCAATGCTCTTACGATTAACAGTACGCAGGTTAACCCTTCGCGTTAAATCGAAAATATTATGGTATGGCCCGTTTGCCTCCCGCTCTTCAATCAATGCACTAACGGCATTTTCCCCTATTCCTTTAATCCCGCCAATTCCAAATCGTATTTGATTCTTTTGATTAACAGTAAATTTATTCCCCGATTCATTCACATCAGGCCCCAGAACTGACATACCCATCCGTTTTATTTCATCAATAAAAAAGGTAATCTTTTTCTGGTCGTTTAAACTGTGTGTTAACACAGCCGCCATATATTCAGCAGGGTAATGCGCCTTCATGTAGGCAGTCTGGAAAGCCACGAATGCGTAACAAGTAGAGTGCGACTTATTGAATGCATAGGATGCGAATGCTTCCCAGTCAGTCCAAATCTTTTCCGATATTTTATTTGAGATGCCGTTAGCAAGGCAACCATCCAAAAACTTTGCCTTGTTCTTAGCCAACGCATCCATATTTTTCTTACTGATGGCCTTTCGCAACCCGTCGGCATCTCCTTTTGAAAAACCTGCCAATTTTTGCGAAAGCAACATCAACTGTTCCTGATACACCGTAATGCCATAAGTTTCCTCCAGATATTCCTCCATTTCAGGAGTATCATAGGTAACTTTTTCGCGGCCTAACTTACGTGCAATAAACTTAGGAATATACTCAATAGGCCCCGGACGATACAACGCATTCATGGCAATCAGATCCTCAAACTTATCAGGTTTAAGCTCCCTCAGGCTTTTTTGCATCCCCGGCGACTCAAACTGGAAGGTCCCGTTAGTTTCACCTTTTTGATACAACTCAAGGGTTTCCTTATCATCAAGTGGTATTCCGTTAATATCAAGCGTTACATGATGATGTTGTTCAATCAACTCCAGGGCATCTCGTATAATACTCAACGTTTTCAAGCCCAGGAAGTCCATCTTAATCACCCCTGCTGCTTCAATTTCCTTTCCTTCGAACTGAGTAATCAACAAATTCGAATCCTTTGAAGTCAATACGGGGATGATATCAGTCAAATCACAGGGAGCAATAATAATCCCTGCTGCATGCATACCAGTACTGCGCACACTACCCTCCAGCGATACAGCTTCTTTGAGCACTTCAGCTTTCAGATCATGCCCGGCAGCAAGTTCACGCAACTTTTTAACAGCTTCAATATCATCAGGTCCATACTGCTCCTTTTCTTTCAGGCTATTTTTACCTAAAAGCGGAGCATTCATTACCCGGTAAAGTTCCGTACCCGGTTTATCAGGCACCAACTTTGCTAATGCATTTGAATCACTGAGAGGTAAATCAAGTACGCGAGCCACATCTTTAATCGAACTCTTAGCAGCCATAGTGCCAAAAGTTACTATTTGAGCCACCTGGTTCCTGCCATACTTCTCCACTACATAATCAATAACTTTTTGCCTGCCCTCATCATCAAAGTCCGTATCAATATCAGGCATACTCTTTCTGTCGGGATTTAAAAAACGCTCAAACAGGAGGTTATACTTCAACGGATCAATACTGGTAACTCCTATACAGTAAGCCACCACTGAACCTGCTGCAGAACCACGCCCCGGCCCTATATATACTCCAAGTTCACGCCCGGCCCTGATAAAGTCAGATACGATAAGGAAGTACCCTGTAAAGCCCATGGAACGAATGGTATTAAGCTCAAAGTGAAGCCGCTCCTCAATTTCAGGGGTGATGGTCCCATATCTCTTACGGGCACCCTCAAAAGTAACCTGATACAGGTACTCAAATTGATCTGTTTTCCCGTCGGGCAAGGCGAAATATGGAAGCATGATGTCCTTTTTGAGGTTCAGCAGTTCCACCTTATCCGTTATTTCATTGGTATTATCTATAGCCTCCGGCAAATCGCTGAATGTGTCAGCCATTTGTTCCGTGGTCTTGAAAAAGAATTGATCATTGTAAAAAGCAAACCGCTTCCCTTTTGCTGAAACATCATCATCATTGTAATCCTTCTGCGATGGCGTACTCTGAAGCTCATTGGTATTTACACACAGTAAAATATCATGTGCATTATAAAAGTCCTGTTCAACATAATGTGAATCATTGGTGGCAATCATCTTCACACCGTATTTGCGTGCAAACCCTACCAGTACCCTGTTTACTTTCTCCTGATCAGCAATACCGTGACGCTGCAGTTCCACATAATAATCTTCACCAAACAGGTCAAGCCACCATTTAAATATCTTTTCAGCCTCCTCTTCCCCTTTTTGAAGAATGGCACGTGGCACTTCAGCAGCAAGGCAACAGGTAGTAGCAATAATACCTTTATGGTATTTCAGGATCAATTCCTTATCAATTCGGGGGTATTTGCTGTAAAAGCCATCAATGTAACCTAAGGAACAAAGCTTCACCAGGTTATTGTAACCCTCTGTATTCTTTGCCAGAAAAAGCTGGTGAAACCGCTGATCTTTATGCTCCCTTGTAAATTGTTTCTTATGCCGGTCTTCAACAAGATAAAATTCACATCCTACAATAGGTTTAATAACCGGAGGCTGCCCTTTTTTATTGTATTTTTCAGCTTCCGCTACAAACTTGAAAGCACCAAACATATTGCCATGATCGGTTAAGGCAATTCCGGGCATTCCGTTATCTACTGCCTTTTTAAACATTTGTCCGATATCAGATGCTCCATCCAATATCGAATATTTTGAGTGTACGTGTAAATGTGAAAACCTGCTCATTCGTTATTTTAATCTGTGCTCCTTAGTATCAATAAGGTATGTTTTTTCAATTCTGTTGGTAAAATTAACTAAATACCCTTGCCGGAAACCCGATGTTCATAAATATTATAAACACTTAACCGCGCTTTAATTGTTATACTTTAACAGGTTTTTGAAAGCTTTATTAACAAACATATACCTAAAACATCCTATTTTTGCCCAAAATTTCATACCTTGAATCACTCATTTACTAAAAGGCTCAGCAGGAACAAAGCTATACTATTATCCATTACGGCAATACTTGTGCTTTTGGTAGTGCTGTTTTTCACCTTTCGCAATACCATTTTGCGCAAAGTGATCAATAGTAAAATACAGTCTGTTGAAAATAAATACAACTTAAATATAAACTACTCGGATGTCGGCTTTTCAGGATTAAGTACCGTAAATATATCCCGGATATCCGTGGTGCCTGTAAACAGGGATACATTAGCCTCTGTTGAAGCCATATCCGTTAAAATTAAGCCCTTTGACCTTTTGCTCAATCGGTTACGATTTGCTAATTTAACGGTTACTCGTTCGCTCATCAGTCTTAAACGTACCGGCACTATCAGCAATTATTTGTTCCTGCTTGATCAAAAGAAGGATACCTCTGTCTCCATCGGTCCTTCTGAAAAAGACTATGGCTCACGGATATCCGTTCTGGTAAATGCTATTTTCAACCATGTTCCTTCAACAACGGTTATTAATGAGTTCAAGATTACGGCATCGATTGATTCAAACTCCTTTTCGTTCTATTTTCCCAGGTTGCAGGTAAGCAACAGATATTTCAGCACAACAGCCCGGGTTACTGATGACCATGCCAGCCAAAACTGGAAGATTGCCGGTCTCCTTGATTC
>JBAXYX010000002.1:0-52686 GCA_041670625.1 Lentimicrobiaceae bacterium
TAAAAGTATTGCTTCAACACCACTCCTATTCACCTTTATGTCCATCAAGGATTTTCTTCAACACCACTCCTATCCACCAGTAGTTTCCTTAAGGATTATCTTGAACGTCACTTCAATTCACCTCAATGTACTTCAAGGCATATATTGAGCAATAGATCTCATCATACCTGTGTTCCCTCAAATAATTAGTAAACATCTATTCTACTTACCTTTACATCCCTAAAGGTATTGCTTCAACACCACTCCTCTTCACCTTTATGTCCATCAAGGATTTTCTTCAACACCACTCCTATCCACCAGTAGTTTCCTTAAAGAATATCTTAAACGTCACTTCAATTCACCTCAGGAATCTCTCTGCAATAAATTTTACACTTCAAAACATAAAGCTGACGCTTAACTTATGATTTTAAAGTATTTCTATTAAAATGAATAAATGCGTCACTCTTATTAACCTTTGATAATTCCATATAATCACATAAATCAAAAGAATACAGTATCTGCAAAAAATGGAAATAATTGATTGTAAGTATTGAAAATTAATTACGACAGATTGACTCTATTATGGTATATGTGCTATATATTGACCATATCTAAATATTCATGGTTAACACTTTTAGAGGCTGCATAACTATTGGCTCTATTTACTTCTTAATCATAAAGTAAAATAGCACTTTAGCTTATGTGTTTGTGTATTTAGACTAGGCATGAAATAGTTATTTCACAATCAATTAGTGGGTTTAGCTCTATATTTAAGGCCACTAAAGAGATTAACAGTCCTAATAATGAATAGATATAATTAAAAATTATTTGTTAATAGAATGATAAGAATAAGCTTTCGTTACTTAATGATTTTACGAGTGATGGTACTATAACCATCAGAGCATTGGATAAAATAAATGCCTTTTGGTAAGTTACCCAACTGATCTATTTTAGTAGAATTGGAACCCTGCTGAATGTTTTTTCTCAATAATTGTTTAAGGACTTTCCCCTGTGAGTTTATCAGTCTTATATCAGATTCTATTGACTTGCCACTCTTAATATCAATAATAATGTAGGAAGTAAATGGATTAGGATAACAATTGATATCCTGTTCGCAAGCTACTTGATTCGGACTTCCTAATAGTAGCGAATTCGCCAGTAACAAATCAGGAATGCCCCTGCCTGTAAAATTATCAGGGTTTGAATATCTATTAGCACTTTGCCTGATAGCATTTAGCACTTCAATATTTGAATAAGTAGGATTTGCTTGCCATAAACAAGCAACAGCACCACACATTATTGGAGAAGAAAAGGAAGTACCGCTACCCTGTACAATTCCCGAGGGAATCATTGCAACTATTGCATTTAATCCCTGTGCGGAAACATCTGGTTTAATCCGGCCATCAGAGGTAGGACCAATTGAGCTAAAGTAAGCATAAATTCCATCAGCATCAACTGCTCCTACTGTTAGTACGCTGTCGCCATCAGCGGGTACCGAGATATACTTCCATTGGCTTGCACCTTGGTTTCCGGCACTGTTAACAACCAGTATACCTTTCTTGGCAGCAAGGTCCGCTCCTATGGTAATCACTGCAGTGTTACCATCTAAATCATTATATGTGTGATTTTCAATTGGGTTGTCGAATGTACTATAACCCAATGAAGTGTTAATTAAATCAACACCTAATGAATCAGCATATTCAGCAGCTTGTACCCAATAATATTCTTCCATTAAATATTCTGCACTTGCATCTTCTGACCTCAATAACCAATAGGAAGCATGGGGTGCAGTCCCTACTAGTTTTCCAGGCAGGTTGCCTCCCATTGTTGAAAGTACCATAGTACCATGAGTGCTAATGGAAGTATTGTATACATTGTTACCAGGTTGTACAAAATCACGTGTCCCTAGTATAAGATTATTAGCACGAAGAGTATCAAATGCCGACATAATATCAGCACTATTGAATCCAGCGTCAATTACGGCAATTACAACACCTTTACCTGTATATCCCAGGCTATGAAGCTGATCAACTCTGATCATTTGAGCTTGATTTGCTGAAGCCCCATAATTGAATGCGTATTTATTAGATCCTGTACTTGATCCTGTAGAATTATCAGCTTTCTGAAAGCTTTCATGCTCAAAGAATGCCTTAAAGGGTAAGCTGTTCTTTTTGCCATCAAAAGCTACTGATCTATCAATGTTTTTTATATAGGGCAATTTCTCAATCTTGCTAACTTGTTCTGCTTTATCGATATATGCTATAACGACATTTAACCATTTAGAAGTATAGAAAACCTTCGCCCCTAACTCCGATATGCCTTTTAAATAAACCTTATTAACAGGCAAATCTGTTTCATCAAGAGGTATCTGTTGAATAAGTCGCCGCTCAATTGCACGTTCAGATAGATAATCTTTAGGTGTTGACAGGGAGTGAACAGATTGTGGTTTATCTATAAATTGGATGATATATGGAGTCCCTTCGCTTTGCGCGAAAGCAATACCATTGAATAGTAAAAATGTAATCAGAAATATCGTTCTTTGCATCCTTATTATTTGATTTAGTGTAGCTTAATCAAGATCACGAGTGATTGTTTTGCAAATATGCGAATTTCAACTTTATCACTAACCAATCTTCAAAATAATTTTCAATTAGTTTTAAACGGTCATTCCCTGGATGTAGCTCTTACAAAACGAGGCTTTGAATTAAAATCCTCTAATACTGACACTTCAGTATAACCTGCTATTTGAAGTAATTTGCTGATATTGTGACCTTCATTTTCATTTATTTCAAACCATAACATACCGTCTTTAGAGAGGTGTTGTTGAGAAAAATTGATGATAGATCTGTAAAATATTAAGGGGTCATCATCCTTTACAAAGAGAGCTAAATGAGGTTCATAGTTTAATACATTAGCCGACATCTGAGTTGCCTCTGATTCTTTTACATAAGGTGGATTGCTTACTATAATATCAAATTCTCCGACAATATCTGATGGTGAATTCAGTATATCTTCCTTTACAAACCTTACCTCTGCATTATGCTTCCTGGCATTAAATTCTGCTACTTTTAGCGCTTGATCGGAAACATCTATAGCTGTTATTAATGATTTAGGCAGCAACTTTGATAAACTTACAGCTATTGCTCCACTTCCTGTACCAATATCAAGAATATGATACTCTTTTTTAGTAGATAACTGATTAACAATCAACTCAACTAGTTCTTCTGTTTCTGGTCGTGGAATCAAAACACCTGGAGATACATCAAACTTCATACCACAGAAATATGCTGTCCCAATTACATATTGAACAGGCATATAATTAAGTAGTGGAGGAAGATAAGACAGTATCTTGATCTCAAAGTCTTTATCTGCTTCTTCTTGATTGATAAGCAACCAATCTGCAATGTTTAAATCTCTTTGTGATGAGAAAAGGTATTTTTGAATAGCACGGGCTTCCCTTATTCCATATAATGGTTCAAGTTTATTAATTATCAATATGGCAAGCTGTTCGTAAGTCATCAATAGTATCTAAATTTGCACACATGCAAAAGTATGGTTATTCCGGCATACACTATTATTTTTTTAAGAGCAAGCACACATGATTGAAGCTGATACTAGTTTGGCAATAAGTTACCAAAGGGAAAACGGAAGAACACTTTATTCTCTGGTCGAAGAAAGTAGTATCCCACTTAACCAATCTATATCAGGCAATATCATCAATAGTGCTGATTTATCTAAAATAAAACAGTTAGAATGTTTTGATCCTCTGTTTAGGCAAATGACCTTGTCAAGTTTTAATACCCTGAATGACCTTATATTGATGGTTGCCGTTTACTTCTATTTAAACTCCTATACCTTCACGAATCAGATTATAGAACAATGGTTAATGGATGCAGGCTGCCACAAGAACAACGCCGCTATCCTGGCAGAAAGTATTTCATCAGCAAGGCTTGAAAAGCCTGAAATAGAACTGGAAATGTTAAATGGTTCCAGCATCAGTATTCCTTTTAGTCAACCCAACGCAAGTATGTGCATAATAGATTGTGATACAATAAATAGTATAAATGAAACCGACATAGAAACCATGGATTCCCTATATACAGCCGATAGGAATACCGATAGAAATACAAAAGACGGCTTTTATACAACCAATAGTTCAACCAATAGTTCAACCGATAATACAAGTGGTAATAATAGGAATACATTCAATACTGCACCGTATCCTTTTAATGATCTCTCAATAGTTCTTGGTATGATGAAAAATCCAATTCACATTCAATGGACGTATGATAATCTACCCATCAATAAAAGGAGAAACTCATTGTTAGTTAATCTTTTAAACTATTCTCAAACTGCCTTTCAAGTAGAGGATAAGTACTGCATTATTATTGGATTCACAGTTACTTTTACTGCATTCATCCAACTAATATCTGCTTATAAACCAGAGCTATTATGCACCTATTCCAAACTTGTACCTCTTCATCTGCGTGATAATTATTCTGTTGGGCGTTTGTTAATGGAGAATCAGTTTATCATACAACAGCTTATCTATGCTGGGTTTAGTAAAGTAATTTACTGCGGTTTGAATGAAAACGGGCAATTAACTAATTTGAGTTTAACAGAATCTTTGTATCATGGTTCCTGTCTGCCTCTTTTTATGAATTTGATGAAATAAAATAAGCATACCCTACTTTGGCTTAAATGTTAAATCAGCATGTTTTATCTTTGCTAAAAAATATGGCTTAAGCGAATTCTTAGATATGCGAAGATAAATTACGCACTATCAATGTTAATATTCCTATAGCTTCATGGGTTGCCAGTGATTTGATCATTCAATAAATTTAAACACCACATGGAAAATAATTGCCCTTTTTGTAATCCAGAGGTTGTAGCCACTTCATTTGCTGATGAATCAGGATTTTTTGCTATTTATAACCATGCTCCGGTTGTTCCCGGACACAGCATGGTAATTCCATTCAAACATTGTCAGGATTTAATGGAATTAACTGATGATGAATTTGATCTACTCTTTCGATTTGTAAGAAAAATTACCTGTTTCCTTAACCAATATTTTAAAACTACACAGTTCGATTGGTCACTGCAACAGGGAATTGCTGCCGGACAAAGTGTGTCTCACATGCATGTTCATATCATCCCCAGAAAAGTACATGACCTCCCTGAAGGACAAGAGTGGTATTTTAAGCTGAATGAGGACGAGTTCAGAAGCCTTGATTCTAAGAGTTTCTTGTCGACTGATGAATTAAACGAAATGTCCGATCGGCTTAGGAAAGCATGGGTACTATTTAATTCTTCAGAAAAAAAAGAGTGAAACTCCACCTACTGCCAGTATTGCACCAATAATTTCTACCCAGGTAATTTTCTCTTTCATAATCACTACCGAAGGTACAATAATAAGTACAGGTACAATAGACATTATAGTTGAAGCGATTCCTGAAGTAGTATATGTAACAGCAAGCAGGGAAAAGGATACTCCTAAAAATGGACCAAAAAAAGCACCTACGCCTAACCGTTTCATCGCACTAACATTTTTTAAAGCACTGACTACCCTTGGCCAGAAACCTATATAAGAGATAACTACAATAAATCCTATAATGCCCGATATAACCCTTATTTGGGTTGCAGCAAACGGATTGTAGTCTTCAATACCATAGCTGCTTAAAACCAATCCTAAACCCTGACCAGCCGCACCCCCAAATGCAAGCAATATGCCTGATAAAGGATATTTAAATTTTAGCGATTTCTTGATTTTACCATCGGGATCATCTGTTGTTTTACGTGCTAATATAGCAATACTGATACCTATAACTGTAAGGGCCATTCCGATAAGGCCTTTTGAATTCATAGTTTCGTCCATTAGTAGCCATCCTGCAACCGCAGCAATCGGAGGTGCTAACGACATAATCAGCATTGAAATCCTTGCACCTATTACCACATAAGCCTGAAACAGAAATAAATCACCTATTACAAATCCAATCAATCCTGAAACAGAAAGCCAGATCCAGTTATGCAAGCTTGCTCCTTCAGGAAGGAAAACGCCTCTTGTAAATAAACTGAATATTCCCAAGTATATAAATGCAATTGCAAGTCTAATGATGTTAACTGACAATGATCCAACCTTCTTACCAGCTGATTCAAAGGCAAGAGCAGTGATAGTCCAGAATATAGCGGTAGCTAATGCAGCGAGTTCACCAGGATAATGTTGTAGCATAGAATAATTTCAGGTTGTAAATGTATAATTACTAATTAATTTATCCACAAAAATATTGAGTAACATGCCAGATTTTATTGGAAGGTCATCAAGCATTAGTAAAGACTGTAATTCCAAAATGATTATAAAAAAATCAATAGGTTAAACTTTCGGTCTCTGATCTAACTACTAAAATTGCCCTACAACAATTTTATCCAATATTGGTTTTGGAATGTGAATGTTAAGGAAAAATCACTATGTTTGAAGATATTAGCTTAAAAATATAAACAGCTGCGAAACAAGCAGATAATATCTTATTAAAAGTGCTTTTTGAAGATACCTATAAATCCATTGAAACCGCATCAACCGGTCTCTATAAAGAAAAAGGAAGTAAGTTTCTTGCATTTGCCTATCCTGTTAAAAATGAAACTGAGGTAAAAGAAATTATTGAACAATTACGGCATGAGTATTATGATGCACGACATCATTGCTATGCTTACATATTAGGATTCGACAAGTCTGCATATCGAGTTAATGATGATGGCGAACCTTCTGGAACTGCAGGTAAACCAATTTATGGGCAATTACTTTCATTTGACCTCACAAATACCCTGGTAGTTGTGATCAGATACTTCGGAGGGATTAAATTAGGGGTCAGTGGACTTATTAATGCATATAAAACTGCCACCAGAGACGCTTTGCAAAATGCAAACATCCTGGAAAAGACAATTAATGAGGTGTACAAGCTGGAATTTCCGTATGAAATGGTGAATGATGCAATGAAAATAGTTAAAGACTATGGGCTTCAAATTATTGAGACAAAATTTGATACAGAGTCTGTCATAATATTTAAAATAAGAAGAAATAATGCTCAAAAAGTCATTAACAAGATTGGGACTTCATATAGATTTGGGATAATATATTTGACTACCGAATAATTTCTGAGTATCAAATGATACCTAAAATTTTTATCATTAAGCACTAGTAAATTTTTTTTGAATTCGCAATAGCTAAATGATTTTTTTTTAAACTTTTTTCAAGTGAAATTTGTTGAAAAGATTTTTTTATTGGAATTGAGTCCAATGGTTCTGATAACGAGCATTTCAGGTAAAGTTTCATAGAATATTAACACCATGTTGCAATTTTATTACATATAAGTCGAATGAAAGAAGTTCATCAAGAAGTTTGGGAGAATTGTCTTAAAATAATTAAAGATAATATAAACTACCAAAGTTACAAAACATGGTTTTCGCCCATAAAGCCTATCAAACTTCAGGACAATGTTCTTACTATTCAAGTTCCAAGTCAGTTTTTCTATGAATGGCTTGAAGAACACTACATTAATTTACTCAAAAAAACTATAAAGCATGAACTTGGTCCAGTAGGAAGGTTAGAATACAGCATCATCATGGAAAATGCTGTTGATTCGCAAGGGCCCTATACCATAAAAGTTCCTACAAGTAATAGGAATTCATTAACTAATCCCTCTGTTCAAATGCCTATTGACATTAATGGGGGATCCTCAAAGGAAATTCCGAATCCTTTTATTATTCCAGGGCTTCGTAAAATTCAGGTTCACTCCCAATTGAATGAAGCTTACACTTTCGAAAATTTCATCGAGGGAGATTGTAATCGTTTAGCCCGCTCTGCTGGTTATGCAGTTGCGACAAATCCTGGAAAGACTGCCTTCAATCCTTTATTTATTTATAGCCTTAATGGACTAGGTAAAACCCATCTTGCACATGCCATCGGCATTCAAGTTAAAACTAACTTTCCGGAGAAGACTGTTCTGTATGTGACTGCAGAGCAATTTATCCAGCAATGGGTTCAGGCAAATATCAATAAGAATCAAAATGATTTTGTCCATTTTTATCAAATGATCGATGTCCTCTTGATTGATGATATTCAATTCCTTTCCACTAAGGAGAAAACACAAGATATGTTTTTCCATATCTTCAATCACCTTCACCAGAATGGCAATCAACTGGTAATTACTTGCGACAAGCCACCTGTAGAATTGAAAGGTATGGAACCACGTCTTCTTTCCCGCTTTAAATGGGGATTAGCTGCTGATCTGCAAGTACCTGACTTAAATACACGAATAGCTATTCTGAACAAGAGGTTATATAAGGATGGTATAGAAATGCCTCGTGATGTCATTGAATATGTTGCTTTTTGTATCACAACTAACGTAAGGGAATTGGAAGGTGCCCTGATTTCACTTATGGCACAATCATCTTTAAATAAGAAAGCCATTACTATTGAATTAGCAAGGCAGATGATTGATAAGTATGTAAAAAACTCACAACGGGAAGTTTCAATTGACTATATTCAAAAGGTCGTTTGTGACTTTTTTAGAATTCAAATCGATAGTCTTAATTCAAAAACCAGAAAACGCGAAATAGTTCAGGCAAGACAATTGGCTATGTTCTTTGCCAAAAAGCATACAAAGTCATCACTTGCTACCATTGGAATGCAATGTGGTAATAAAGATCATGCTACCGTTTTACATGCATGCAAAACAGTATCCAATCTTATTGAAACAGATAAAGACTTTAGAGTTTTTGCTGAAGAAATCGAAAAAAAAATACAGGTTTAACTTATTGCTTTGTCAAGCTGGGTGAATAATACAAACAGTTACTGATTCTCTTTTTTATAGATATTAAGTGTTATTTTGATCAATTTTCTGATAGTTTGTTACTGAAGTGGATTATATTACTATCAATGTTATACTAAGGTATTTTTTTGTCGAGCAGTTTATTGTGAAGTGATACGTTTCGCAGTAGCTACATTGTTGGCTTTTTGCTGGTGTATATTTGACTATTGTTAATTATTCGGTCTTTTAAAAATTAATCTATTAAATTTACTATAAGCATTGTAGTGAGATTTCCTTTACTTATGAATAGTAACCTATTGTGAAAATACGAATGGTCTGTCAAGTTGAAAAATGCCATGCGCCTTTAGCTAAAGGAATTATTAGGAATAAAACAAAACAAAGATACTAAAATTGGTTTATACAGATTAGAGTGTGCACATTTGAATTGTAAAGCTTGACTATTTGGGTGGCAGTTAATCATGATATTGATTGACTGATCAGAAAACATGCATAATTCATCCTTAAATCTTTAATCATTATGATATAATTCTGGTAATTGATTAGAATAACCATCAGATGGTCAAAAAGATAGCACAGAAAATTAAGATATGAACAAATTTGATCATAGAACGAATGTATTGCAATCTGGTTATGATTTTCAGGTGACCGATCCTTACTATGGCAAAAGAAATAATTTCTATCAAATGTGTGATATTATTGACAAGGTTAAAGATAAAATAATCAACTTAATTCAGACTGAATAATGTCTCTGAATACTATTCCAAACAAGAGCGATATCGAAGATGCAATATTACGTATTAAGCCATACTTGCATGTAACCCCGGTATTAACCTGTAGCGCAATCAATAATATTGCCGGATGCTCTATTTATTTTAAATGCGAGAACTTTCAGAAAGCAGGTGTTTTTAAAGCCCGGGGTGCTACCAATACAGTGTTCAGTCTGGATGAAAAGGATATCAGTAAAGGGGTGGCAACGCATTCTTCCGGGAACCATGCAGCAGCCTTGTCACTTGCCGCCTCCCTACGTAAATCTGTGGCATATATTGTAATGCCTCTTAACTCTAATAAAGCAAAAATAAGAGCTGTAGAAAATTATGGTGGTATTATTTCATTCTGTGAACCCAGTTTGGAAGCGAGGGAAAAAACACTGATAAATGTTATTTCAAGCACCCATGCTGTAGAGGTTCATCCTTACAACGATCCAAGGATTATTGCCGGACAAGCCACTGCAACTACAGAATTGCTTGAAAAAGTAGATGGTCTGCAGATATTGATGGCACCTGTGGGAGGTGGAGGGCTATTAAGTGGTACCGCTCTGGCAGCTTCTTATTTCGGTAAAAATATACAAGTGATAGCAGGAGAACCAGAAGGTGCAAATGATGCATTCAGATCCTTTTATTCCAAAACATTAATCCCATCTATAACTCCAAATACAATAGCCGATGGTCTGCATACATCTCTAGGAATTATCACATTTGAAATCATTCTTAAGCATGTATCCGCAATTATGACAGTTGATGATGCTGCAATCATCGATGCTATGCGACTAATATGGGAGAGAATGAAAATAATTGTTGAGCCATCCTCTGCTGTACCATTAGCAGTCATTTTGAAAAACAAGGATCGTTTTAAAGATAAGCGGGTAGGTGTAATTTTATCGGGGGGGAACGTTGATATTGATAACCTGCCTTTTAATAAATAGTGTATGACAACAAAAAAAGGAACTCTATTTCTGATTCCAACCCCTCTGGGAGAAATTAACATTGAACAGGTTATTCCGATTTATAATATCCAGTTAATCATGGAATTGGATGTTTTTATTGTTGAAGAGCTGAGGACTGCCCGAAGATTTCTTAAGAAATGCGGCTACAATAAAGACTTTGATTCCGTTATTTTTTATTTACTAAATGAACATACTCATGATGATGAGATAATAAGTTACCTTGATCAGGCCCTTGAAGGTAAATCTATTGGTTTATTGTCAGAAGCCGGTTGCCCGGCTATTGCTGATCCTGGAGCGTCAGTAGTTAAACTTGCCCACGAAATGAATATCAGGGTTGTCCCGTTAACCGGCCCTTCCTCTCTTATACTATCATTAATGGCATCAGGGTTTAACGGTCAGCAATTCACATTTCATGGTTACTTACCTGTAAAATCACCCGAACGGAAATCAAAGATTAAGGAACTTGACCGATTGACCCAAAAGCAATCCCATACCCATATCTTTATTGAAGCACCCTACCGGAATAAACAAATGATTGACTCTCTGCTAGAGACTTGCAGTGAAAACACCATGTTATGTATTGCAAGCAACATTACCATGCCTGATGAATCTATCCTGACTAAGTCCATTGCTGAGTGGAGGAAAGCAAAGCCCGATCCAGGTAAAAAACCAACAGTATTTTTGTTATCATAAAAAGAGCGGTTGCCAAGCAGCCGCTCTTTTTATATATTTAATTATTTTTTCTATAATTAATGTTCATGAGTACTATGAACATGCCCATGACTAAGCTCTTCAGGTGTGGCATCACGCAAATCAATTATCTGACCTGTAAAATGCAATGTTTTACCAGCTAACGGGTGGTTAAAATCCATTTTTACAATTTCACCATTTACTGAAATAATCTTTCCTTCCATAGGGTTACCTTCCTGATCCTGCATTGGAATAAAATTTCCAATAGATAGCATTTCTTCATTTATCTTACCATCAACTTTAAATATATCTATTGGGAGATCTACTACGGCTTCATTTATCAGTTCGCCATATGCATCCACAGGATCCAGTGTAAACTCAAAAGTTTCATTTAATTCTAAATTTTCTAAGTTTGATTCAAACTTAGGAAGCATACTTCCGGTACCATAAATAAATACCAAAGGTGCTGAAGCATCCGCCATATCAACGGTTTCACCCTGCTTGCTGTCAATTTTTAGTTCGTAGGTCAATGACACTACTTTGTTTTTCGAAATATTCATTGATTTTTTTTAAATAATTAATAAACCAACAGGCAGTTGACCGCTTTGTTGAATAACTGTTGCAAATTTAGATAAAAATATTAAGATTAATGATCAGACAAATCAAGACTATCTACTGACCGTAAACTATCAGCATTCATAGTAGAATCAATTTGGTATCTTGGGGAAATACAAGTATAAGTTTTACTTATTTTTATGCTAGGTTTCTCAAATTTACCCCGATAATGTTTCAAAGTCTCATCCTGCAATACCTTCTCCATATAAAGGCCATATATAGGTAATGCTGTACGCAAGCCTTCTCCGGTCTGTGAAGTTCTAAACCTGATACTCCTGTGTTCTCCTCCTACCCATGCCCCGGATACCAATTTGGGCGTAACACCAATAAACCATCCGTCAGAATAATTGGAGGATGTACCAGTCTTCCCTCCAAATTCAGTATCGTAGTTAAACAAGTCATAAGACCATAAGCCCTGTGTTGTGCCCCCGTATTCAGTTAATCCTGCCCTAAGCATAATACTCATGAGAAAGGCTGTTTCTTTATCGAGAACGACTTTAGGCTTAGGTTTATATTCATAGAGTACTTTTCCCTCCCTGTTAGTAATTTTAGTTACCAATACAGGTTTGTTAAACATACCATCATTTAAAAATACGCAGTAAGCATTTACCATTTCCAACAAAGTCACATCACTTGAACCCAGACCAACTGAAGGTACATCAAGCAGCGGTGACTCAACTCCCATTCGTTGGGCCAATTCGATAATTCTTTTCCAACCAACTTCCTTTATTAATTGCACGGCCACTGAATTAATGGAACGGGCAAATGCATTTTTTAATGAAACATTATTCCCAGTAAATGCCCCATTAGCATTATGCGGTGACCATGATTTCGCTTCTCCCTTTTCAGTGTAATTAATAGTTACAGGCTGATCAACTCGTCGATCACAAGGCCCCATACCCTGTTCAAATGCTGCAGAATAAACAAAAGCCTTAAACAGTGATCCTGGTTGTCGTCGAGCTTGGTTTACATGATCATATTTAAAATACCTGAAATTAATTCCGCCAACCCAGGCTTTCACATACCCAGTTCGTGGGTCCATACTCACAAAGCCTGTGTTAAGTAAATGCCGATAGTACTTTATAGAATCTACAACACTCATCAAAGTATCAGTATCCCCATCCCAAGAAAATACTGACATTAAATGAGGCAGATTCAAATAATAATCTATTGAATCAACATCACCTTTGAATCGTATTTTCAATGATTTGTAACTTGAAGTCTCTTTTACCAAGCCATCTACAAATCCTACCAATTCAATGCCTTTACTATCAACCCATGGGTTCATTCCTTTCCAGTGTTCAAAAAACCTTTTTTGTAAATTCTTCATATGCATTGCTACTGCTTCCTCTGCATATGCTTGAAGTTTTGGATCAATAGTTGTATAAATTTTCAATCCATCAGTATAAAGGTTATAACCAGATTCTTTACACCATTCTTGCAGATCTCTTGCAACTGCTTCTTTAAAGTAGGTTGCATCTGAAGCTTCGGGTTTAGGCTGCCTGTATTTGAGCTTTATAGGCAACTTTTGTATGGAATCAGCCTGCCTTTCGGTTAAAAAACCATATTTCCCCATTTGTGATAGAATACTGTTGCGTCTTCGCAATGCATTATCAGGATTAGCAACAGGGCTGTAATAGCTGGGAGCTTTTAAAAGTCCAATAATCAATGCAGCTTCCTCTGCTTTAAGATCAGCAGGCAGTTTGTTAAAGAAAGTCCTTGATGCAGCTTTGATACCAAATGAATGACTACCAAAATCTACGGTATTTAAGTACATGGCCAATATCTCTTCTTTTGAATAAAAGAACTCTAACTTAAGAGCATTGATCCATTCTTTTGATTTATTTACTAATATACTAACACCCTTAATATGCCCTAATAGACCTTTTCTATTACGATGCCGGGTTTTGTATAAGTTTTTAACCAACTGCTGGGTAATAGTACTTCCACCTCGTTTATCCCCTTTTGCCGTGCTCCATGCAGCGGCCACAGTTGCTTTAATATCAATACCGTTGTGTTTAAAAAACCTGATATCTTCAGCAGCCAATAATGTATTTATCAATAAAGGCGACAAATCTTTGTATTCGATAGGAACACGGTTCTCAATGTAGTATTTTCCTATTTGAGTACTATCAGAAGCATATAATTCAGATGCCACATTGATATCAGGATCTTTTAAATCCATAATGCCAGGTGATTGGCCAAAAAGCCATAAAAAGTTAATATCAATGGCTACGACGATCAAAAACAGGATTAGAAATAACTGAAGTATTCGTATAATAGCCTTCTGCCACCACTGCTTAGCGTACGAAGGTATCTTGAATAAACTATTAAAGAAAAAAATAAGCTTTTTCAATAACGCTTTTACTGTAGAAATTACTTTCTTGGACGAGGGAATGTTCACTTTATATATTGACTTTCAGATACTTGATAAATAAACCAGTTAGTCTCATAAAGGGCGCAAGTTAGTGTGAATTTTAAAATATTTTTCAAACAACTGTAACTTTATACCTTAATTTTCGTCAATAAATTAAGTCATTAAATTAAACCCTTAAATCAATTGATTGTTGAAAACAAGGGTAATAATTTAACTTATTATTTCTAAGTTTGTAAAAATAACATCTATGAAAAAAGCGTTGGTTTTCTTGTTTCTCATGCTGAATTTATCAGGGTTCACAGTTGGTCAAAAAGCATCTGATTATCTGAAGGCTGCACTCGCTGCTACTAAGCAAAAGAATTATCAAGAATCAATAATATATTGTGATCTCGCTCTTAATGAAAGCAGTACATTTACTCTGGCTTATTTCTACAGAGGCTATAATAAATTTATGATAAAAGATTATACCAGCGCTATCATTGACTTTTCTGTTTGTATTGATCTTAATAGTGATTATCTGGATGCTTTCCTGTACCGTGGCCTTTGTTATCAAAAGATTGGAAAGAACCTGGCTGCTACTAGAGATTATAACTTGGCACGACAGATAGATGCTATGGAAACCATTGCTTTTATTACCGGTAATATTTTCCGAGCCGGTTTCAAAAGTAATTAATCGTCACTTCTTATTATGAGTTTATTCCCTGAACTTCTACCATTTTTTATCTTCACTCAATTCCTATCGTAACAGAATCCCTCTTCTTGTCTCTAACATTAAGTCTTCACATCATGAGGGCACCTTCCATATAATATCAATTATATGGATCCACTCAATTCTTCTCGCTTCAAGAGTATTTATTTAATTCTGTTATTAAAACAAACAGTTTCTCAGTCATAATTTTGATACTATTCTGTTTTCTTAATGTGACTTATTCACGACCAGGCAATAAATCATGCTGGTCATTAGCAATAACCAAGGATTTTATAGGTCAAAAAACCGATCCATTCATGTATGAGTAAATCCCAGTTTTTCAATGTCAGTGCAGAAGGCATCAGCAAATGATCAATATCGAATAAACGATTACCAGTAATCTGTGAAGTTGAATATTTATCGTGGGCTATTCCTTGCTTTGTAAAGCAAGCGCTTGCCCTACGCATATGAAGTGCTGAAGTGATCAACAATACTTTTTCATGATTATGGTTTACTCGCAACATTTCAGCTACTTCCAATGCATTCTGATAAGTATTCCTTGCCATAATATCCACTATAATATCCTTTTCAGGAATACCAATATCAACGAGATAAGTTTTGATATAGTTAGCCTCTGTCCTGTCAGGGTATAACAAATGCCCTGATCCACCGGTTATCATAATCGTGTCAATGATCTTATGGTGGTATAAATTAATCGCCTGCATTAGCCGGTCAGCGCCCGACCTAAATATTACTCTCTGATTCTCATTATCGTATGTTACAATGTCACCACCCAACAGCACCCCTATATCATAGTGAGAACTGCTATCAACTATATGTATCGGCACTTCCCATCCCCTAATAAACTCATCGCCGATAAACGAATTGGAGAATAACAGTGTCACGAAGAGTGAAGCAAAAAGCAGCCATCTTCTTTTTCGCTGATTATTACATATAATAGCTAGAAACATCAATATTATGATCCAAGTGATTGGAGCAAGTAAATAGCCGAAAATTTTAGAAACCAGGAAAAACATATCCTAAATGTTAAAAAACCACATATTAATAACAACCGCTGAATATCCCTTCTTTAATTAACTCTCTAAATATTCGCTCTTTGATAAATCCGTTATAAATCAACTCTTTAATAACAGCAGTCAATATCAACCCTTTAAAACAGAATTTATATACCCACTCTTTAACAAAGACTTTTAAATATTTACTCTTCAATAAAAAGTCATCATCATCTACTCTTTAATAACAACAGTCAATAATAACCCTTAAAATAAAATTTAAATTCCAACTCTTTAACAAAGACTTATAAATATTTACTCTTCAATCAGTAATCCTCATTTACTTACTCTTTAACAACAGTAGTCCAACATCAGCACTTTAGTAACTGCCGTAAAACTTCCTTAAGAACCATTCTAAACCAAAGAACAGGAATAAAAGGATCATTAAAGGATAGAAATCGATCAAGTCCATGAAAACATTTTGGGTATAGGTTAGAGGTTTTATATCTTCCCGCTTATTGATTTGATTCGGTAACTCATCAAAATTATGAGCATTAAAGGATGCACCACCCGACTCACTTGCGATTATATTAAGCAGCTTATGGTTAGCCACAATGTTAACATCTTCTAAGTTGATAGCTGCGACCACAAAGCTGCCTTTCTTCTTTAAATCGCCACCAGCAATGGTTGCTGTAGCTTCAAAAGTGTATACACCCGGAGGAAATGTCCCTACACTTAGTTTATATGACTGATCAGACGCTGAAAAAGCATAATCAAACCGTTTATTACTTTCATCAGTAATTGTTAATTTGATTTCAGGGTCTGTAATAGGTTCATAGCTATCATTGAAAAGGGTAGCGTTGAACTCCACATTTTCATTCTCTGTATAGAAGTTATTCCAAGTGACCCTGAACTTGCTACGATCACTTTGAACTGTTAAAAACTGAAGCACCTTCCCCATTAGGTCATCAAAATTTTGATGTGTGTTGTTAGTGATATAATCATACATACGCCACTTCCAAATGCCTTCACCGGCAATAACCCCCAGTCTCAGATCAGGGCATTGATTAAAAAGGATAAGGGGCATAGCAGTACGTGAAGAACCAATTGCCTGGTAAGCAAAAATCTGGACAGAATTAGCTACATTATACACTGCAAAAGGTGAAATAAGAGGTGGTACCGTTTCAAGCAATTTCTTTTGAATGTCATTATATAAAAACGATGAGAATCCATTGTTCACTACTGGTAGTGCCTCATTATAAGATCCTTTGAAATTAGCCATTAAAAGACCCGTGTTAAGAGTATTAAATTGAGGTATGTTGGTACGGCTTCCTATGATGTACAAAACAGGAGTCTTTGAATCGATGATATTTTTAAGCATTGATGTGAATGGATTATTTACTGAAGGCAGTTGATTAAGGATAATCAGGCTGTATGCTTCAGGTTTTCTCTTAAATTCATTAGCCATGAACAGTTCCACTTCATAGTTATTGCTATTTTCAATGACCCTTTGTAAAGCTGCTACATCAGGATGAGGGGCATCGGTAATAATGGCAACTTTTTGTCTGTTTTCTCTTATTTCCACAAATATTTCCCTCATATTGTTTCTGGCATTCTCTTCGCCTTGCACAGCGTCCAATCTCACCGTGTAGCGTTTCAAGCCCACATCCTTTGCATCAATCAATGCTGATACATTCATGACCTGGTTGGATGAAGCGATATTCAACTCCTGTGAAAAGATCAAATTAGCACCATCCATGATAGATATCCTTCCCTTTTCACCCGGTAGTTCAATAGCCTGGATCTCAACCTCCACAGGAAAACGATTCCCTTTATATGCGATCTTGTTATGGTTAACTTGTTGAATCAGCAAATCTTTTCGTGAAGTAGTATCCCCCATGTTTATGGTAAATACCGGGTATTTACTGTTCCTTACTTCATATAAAGGATCCGAACCACTATTGTATATACCATCTGTAGCTAATATAACTGCTCCGACATTTCGGTTATAGTATCTTGTATTTACTTCTTGAAAAAAGGAAGAAATATCAGACAGTTGCCCAGAATAATCAGGTGTTTCATTTATAGTAATCTGATCCCCGAAATTAAATGTTTGTATTTCATAGTCGTCTCCTAACTCTTCTTTCATCGCCTGTATCTTGTTGAGAAATTCCTTTCTGTAAAAGGATGAATCCTTGTTCATTACTATTGACGAAGAGTTATCCAGTCCAATGATTACCGAAGGTTTCATCGTTGTTCGTTTCACAGTCCTGACCATTGGAGAAATAAGCAGGAACGCCAAAATGGTTGCTGAAAAGAATCTCAATATGGCAAGTACCCATCGCAGTCGACCCGTAAAATCAATATTTTTCTGCCTGAAGTATAATAAACCGCTGACAACAAGTCCAAAGGTTATACACAACAAAAGAAACCACCAAGGGTAAGCAGTGATTATTTTAAAGTTCAAAATCAGTTATCTTTAAGTTATATTGCAAATTTCTGAAAAAAGAGCATTGATTCAACAAGAAATCGACTTATCATTTATTAAGTGTATACCATCTATTCTTCCATTCAGATATTCAAGCTATAAAAGCTTCAGTTTAAAAGCTCTAAGGGAATCTTCATTGTACAAGCTCTAAGGGAATCTTCATTATATAAACTCTTATGGCATCTTGAATATATTAGCTCGACATCAATGCCTAAAGTGCTGTAGTGCTGTAACTTCCTGAAAACTTGAATGGTATCTTGAATGTAAAAGCTCTAATGAATTCTTCATTGTACAAGCTCTAATGGAATCTTCATTATATAAGCTCTAATGGCATCTTGAATATAATAGCTCGACATCATTGCCTAAAGTGCTGTATTGCTGTAACTTACTGAAAGCTTGAATGGTATCTTGAATGTAAAAGCTCTAATGAGTTCTTCAGTTTAAAAGCTCTAATGAATTCTTCATTGTACAAGCTCTAATGGCATCTTGAATATAATAGCTCGACATCAATACCTAAAGTCCTGTAAGTGCAGGAACTTCCTGAAAGCTTTAATAGTATCTTGAATGTAATGGCTCTAATGAGTTCTTCAGTTTAAAATATTTAGTAGGATATTGAATGTAATAGCTCTAATGAATTCTTCATTGTAAAAGCTCTAATAGAACCTTCATTTTATAAACTCTAATGGCATCTTGAATATATTAGCTCGACATCAATGCCTAAAGTACTGTAGTGCTGTAACTTCCTGAAAGTTTTTATGGTATCTTGAATGTAATAGCTCTAATGAATCTTCTGTATTCAACAAGTAGATTAAACTGTCAGCGATTACTATGAAAGGGTTGTACCTACCTCAGGCACAACCCTTACACAGACGTAATTCTTTAATGAATCATATTGGCAATACCAAAATAACCGGCACAACCGCTATTATAAATTACATATGCATTCCACCGCACACACTGATTACCTGCCCAGTTACATAGGATGAAAGTTCTGACGCAAGGAATAAAGTTACATCAGCAACATCCTCAGGTCTTCCGCCCCTTCTTAAGGGTATTTTTGTGATCCATTCTTTTCGAATATCTTCAGGAAGTTTAGCAGTCATGGCTGTTTCAATAAAACCGGGAGCAACTGCATTGCACCTGATATTTCGAGAACCCAATTCTTGGGCAATCGACTTAGTAAATCCTATCAATCCTGCCTTTGAAGCACTGTAATTGGTTTGACCGGCATTGCCTTCTATTCCGACTACTGAACTCATGTTGACAATAGAGCCATAGCGCTGCTTCAACATAACTTTTTGTACTGCTTTGGTCATATTGAAGATAGACTTCAGGTTTACTTTTATTACAAGGTCCCAATCGGCTTCCGGCATACGCAGGAGCAGATTATCACGTGTTATACCGGCATTGTTTATCAAAATATCTATCCTGCCGAAATCTTCAGCTACCTTATTAACAAGTTCTTCACTTGCATCAAATAAACTTGCATCTGCAGCATAACCTTTGGCTTTTATACCAAAAGCTGATAATTCCTTTTCCAGTTCTATAGCAAATTCATCATACTTCAGATCAGAAAATGCAACATTTGCACCTTCGCTTGCAAAACGAACAGCAATTGATTTTCCAATTCCGCGTGCTCCTCCGGTAATGAGAGCAACTTTTCCTTCTAATAGTTTCATCTTTAGTTTAATAGTTATTAAGTCAATATTAAGTTATTCCTTTGAAATCCATTTTACAAGATTAAAGTCCTGCCTGTGAGGTAATAAAGGATGTTTAGGATATAACCTGAATGCAAAGTCATATACACCAGCCTGAATAGTTTTTATTTCAATGAAATAGGTAACTATATTGACATCCACACCTGCTACGGTCATTTCTTCAATAAACGCAATCTTGTTTACTTCACCGTTTTCTTTTTGTCCGAATATTACTTCCAGACCAATATCTGACGGAGAGAGTTCATTAACATTCAGTACTATTTCAGCCACAAAGTTCTCACCAAGCCTCAAAGGTTTTTTATTAGAATCAGGTACTCCCACTGAAACCACCTCTATACTCTCCCACCCTCTTATTACTTTGCGCTTCCAAATCGACAAATTTCGTGCTTTTTCATAATCTTTTGCCTTTAAGAGGGAGGATCGTTCAATAATTTTGTAATAATATTTATTGTAATAATCATCAAGCATCCTACGCATCGTGAAATCAGGTGCAATTTCAGCAATAGATTTTTTTATGCTTTTGACCCATTTTTCTGGTATCCCCTTATCATTCCGGTCATAAAAGCCAGGCACAATTTCATTCTCGAATATATTATAAATATTCTCAACATCCAGTTCATCCTGAAATTGTTGAGTGTCATAAGTCCGTTCTTCCGACAGTGCCCAACCTGCACCCGGTTTATAACCTTCAGCCCACCAGCCGTCAAGAACACTAAAATTCAGCACACCGTTCATTATTGCCTTTTCACCTGAAGTACCGGAAGCTTCCAACGGTCGTGTAGGGGTATTCAGCCATATATCCACCCCCTGAACCAGTTTACTTGCCAGGGTCATATCATAGTTCTCCACAAATACTATCTTGCCGGCAAAGTTTGGCATTTTTGAAACTTCTACAATCCGCTTTATCATATCCTGCCCTGCCTTGTCAGCCGGATGTGCTTTACCCGCAAAAATAAATTGAACAGGATACCTCACATTATTCACTAGTTTATCGAGCCGTTCAAGATTAGTGAAGAGAAGGTAAGCTCTCTTATATGTAGCAAACCTACGGGCAAAACCTATAGTCAATGCTTTTTCATTAATTGTTTCAAGGGTTTTGATTATATTCTTAGGATTCTCCTGCCGCATCTTCAAATCTGTCTTTAGTCTTAAGCGGACATAGGTAATTAACTCCTTAAGATGGTTTTGTCTTAAATTCCAAATTTCATCATCGCTTACATCATATATTTTTTGCCAACGTTCTTTTTCATATTGTTTTTCAAGGAAGTCATCACCAAATACTCGCTTATAAAGCTTTTGCCAATCACTTGATGCCCAAGTTGGCAAGTGCACTCCATTGGTTACATACCCAATATTGAGTTCTTCAGGGAAAAATCCCTCATACATACCAGCGAACATCTCCCGGCTGACTCTCCCATGTATTAAACTCACACCATTCATTTCCTGCGACAATTTTGCTGCAAGTACGCTCATCGAAAACTTTTCATCTGTTTTATTTTCAACAAACCTACCGAGGTTCATAAATGTGTTCCACGAAATGTTTAGCCGCTCTGCATAATGAGGTATATATGCCCGCAATACATCTTCACTAAAAGCATCATGCCCTGCAGGTACAGGGGTATGGGTAGTAAATAACTGTGTCGATCTTACCACCTCTATTGCAGTATCAAAAGTAAATCTTTTTTCTTTAATAAGTAATCTTAAACGTTCTATACCAATAAAAGCAGCATGTCCTTCATTACAATGATAAACATCGGGAGTGATTCCTAATGTTTTAAGCATTCTTATTCCACCCACTCCAAGTAATAACTCCTGTTTGAAACGAGTATCTGAATCCCCTCCATACAACTGATGGGTAATAAAGCGGTCAGCTTCATTGTTCTCTTCAATATCGCAATCAAGCAAATATAGTGGAATTCGTCCAACATCAAGTTTCCATACCTTGGCATATAAATTTCTTCCCGGCAATGCTACCGACACCATCACCCACTCCCCATTAGGCATTCTTACGGGTTTCAACGGCATATGTGTAAATTTCTGCGGCGTATATGTATTCACCTGGTCACCGTAAGCCGTTAAAGTTTGTTTGAAGTATCCATAACGGTATAACAACCCAACGCCAATCATATTAACATTTGAATCACTGGCTTCCTTTAAATAATCGCCTGCAAGTACACCCAAACCGCCTGAAAATATCTGAACGGTGTCATGCAATCCATATTCCATGCTGAAATATCCTATTTGCTGTTTTGGCTTCTGGGCAGCCTTCTTCAAGTATACTTCAAACTTCTCATAGATAGCGTCAAGTTTAGCAGTAAATACTTCATCATGCTCCAGATCATTCATTTGATTGATGTTAAGCGACTCAATCAAAAACATAGGATTATGATTCAGATCTTCCCACAGCTTTGGATTTATCATCCGGAACAACTCTACTACTTCAGGATGCCAGGTCCAGTACAAATTACGTGAAAGACGTTTTAATCCATTAAAACGTTCCGGAATACCGGGTTTTACCAATAATTTATTCCATACAGGTTTCTCGAATTTCTTTACAGGAAGCACCATCAGCAATTCCTGGATTCTCTTATCACGATATTGTTCTTCACGTGAATCAGCTTTATCCAAAGCCAGGCTGTAAGCCATTTTATAATTTTCTATCAGTTCATTCCAAAGTGCAATCCTGGATATTTCAAATGCTTTAGTTCTGGCTTCCAATAATTGGATTTCATCAAACTGACTAAAACTCAGTACAATCTGACTAATTTTCTCCACTACAACCTGTTGGTTGGTTTCTGTTCTTTCAACTACCCATGCTCCAGGCTCAGGCAATTTAAACTTATCCAAGATCCATAAACCGAAACCTGAAAGAGAGGTTGTGATACTAGGAATATGGAACGCCAAACTTTCTAAGGGAGTATATCCAAACGGCTCATAATACGATGGAAAGATCGACAAATCAAAACCAATTAATAATTCATAATAAGTAAAGTTAAAAACACCATCTCTCCCGTCAAGATATGACGGTACAAATATCAACTTTACCTTGTCGGTTACTTTATTTGTTAAACCGGCTGTAATTGCTCTGTTCAAAATGGGATCATGCTCTGCATCATAAAGCCCGTGGGTAAGGTATCTGCCTTCAACCGGATCATTAAAGTCCGGATTGTTGAGCCGTTCCACCAATTTCTTACTCACTCCCGATTGATTGGCCGGAGTAGTAATAAAGGCAACAACCTGCCTTTTGAGGTTGGGATCCTTATTCAGTCTCGCCAAAGCATCAATATAAACATCTATTCCCTTATTGCGGAATTCGTAACGTCCACTGTTGATGATCATAAGGGTATCATCAGGTAATTCGGTATTAAACATTGACCGCGCCACCTGCAACAACTTTGTACGTGCCATTTCACGACGTATATCAAACTGTTCTCTGGCAGGCACAAAACTATCATCAAAACCGTTAGGGGTCACTATATCAACCTCACGGTTAAAGAAGTGGGCACACTCCAGCGCAGTAATTTTACTAACAGTAGAAAATGAATCAGAATTTACTGCAGCACAAGTCTCTAGTGAAAATTTAGATACTACATCAAATCTTCTGGCAGTTAGTGCCGGTGCATAACTTTTTAAATCACCATACAACGGTAAATTATTCCCGGCAATAGCTCTTCCCAGAACCGTAGCATGAGTCGTAAAAACGCATCCAACCTGTGGCACTTTATTCTTCAGGTATAACACACCTGTTCCAGTCATCCATTCATGGAAATGTGCAACAATACGATCGCGAGCTGATATATTGTATTCATAAAAGTTCTCAATTACCCGGGCAGCCGCATATCCGAACAAGGCAGGTTCAACATAATCCCATTGTCCTGCAATAGAATCAAGTTGATATAGTTCCCAAAACCTGGCTAATATTTTGTCCTTTGTTTGAAAGTATTGCGTAAAATCAACCAAAATAACAATAGGCTTGCTCTTTATGTTCCAGCGTCCAATCCTCAAACGGAGCCCTTGCGCTTCAGCGTTTTCACGCCAGGAACGATAAATATATTTATCCTCCACAAAATCAGGATTATTCCTGGTTTCCTTCCACACATCAGGACCAATCAGCAGGTAATTGTCCTCAAATTCCTTTTGTACACTAGGAGCCTTCGTTGATATAACGGTGTATATTCCTCCAACCTTATTACATATCTCCCAACTTGTTTCAAAAATGTAGTCAGGTCTTTTCAAGTTCTCATCCATAGTTTATAACACTAAGTTTATGCCGGTCATCTTTCACCTAATCAAAAGTTAACCAACTACCATAAGATCATATCCATGATCTTCAAGCTATTATTTAATATCGCCCTATTACAGCGTGAAGTGGCTAAAATAAGTTAAAATACGATTGGAGTTTAGAGGTAATTTTTTTTCTGTAACCCTCAATTGTTGTTTTCCGCGGCCTCTTTATCTCACTAACCAGTTTCTCTAGTTGTGTCTTATAAGTAAGCGGAAGTTTTCTTTTGAAATCAATCAGTATATCCTCTGTTTTATCATACAAAGAGTACGCCAATTCTTTAATATCAATTTTTTCCAATGCCTTCTTTAACTCTTTTTTTGAAAGAGTGAATATAAGATCAAAATCTGTTTCCCGTTGAGGTTCTAATAAAGAATACTCCTTTCCCTCAACTTTTTGTTCTGGTACTTCTTCAGAATTTTGCTGAATATATTCTTCCACTCTTATCGTAAAATCTGAAAGTATATTCATGTAGTTGATAAATGCTTCATATGGGGAACTATAAGGATTAAAGTACTTATGCACTGTACCATCAGAAAACCATTTAGTACACATGTAATAGAAATGATCAGAGGTTTGCAGGTATAGCCAGTCTTGCATGATATCAGGATCATTGCATCTTTGTATTTTATCATTTAAATTGTATAGATTATCAAATGCTTCATCTTGCATTTCATTACCAAGCCAGGCGGTCAAATCACGCTCTTCATCAGCCCATGAAATTGGTTCAGGAACTGATATAGCCGATATCGTTTGATTTATCTCTGCAATTTCTGACGGGGTCCTGAATTTAAAATCAGTCTTTGCAAATACCTGTTTGGGCAACGCCTTCATAAAGTCAAAGATGCCTGATTCTTTCCATTGGTGTTCTCCAAACGTTTCATAATCAATGAATATGTTGACTACATTTTGATTCTGATATGTGTTAATCCATTTAGCGAACTTCTCGGCCGTCAGAGGCCATTCATTCCAATTTTGGTTTGAATACCTAAAACCAATATCATCACTCAACTGGAAATTTCGTAGTAGCAATTTCAGCTTCGGATTAGCAGCACTGCAATACAAAAAATTAGGGCTCTTCCATCCCAGTATATGTTTAGCACCTTCTGTAAGCATCACATGGAAACCCATCTCCAATACCTTTTTACCAATTTCATCTGAATATATCATTTCAGTATTACGGAAAGCAGTAGGATGTTTGCCAAACAGTTCTTCCATGAGTTGAACATGCTTGTCAACCTGATCTTTAAACTCTTCAGTATCATTCAATGATGCCAGTGAATGGGCATAAGTTTCGGCAAGGAACTCAACATTGCCGGTCTTCGCTAATGTTTTAAAGCTTTCAATTACTTCAGGAGCATAAATTCGTAAATGGTCAATTGCCACCCCGGATATTGAAAAGCTGACTTTAAAATCAGCCCCATACTCTTTGATAAGGCCAAGCAGTAATCGGTTCATTGGAAGATAACAACGTTCAGCTACTCTTTTAGTGATTGACCGGTTCTGATAGTCATCATAATACTCATGGCTACTTCCTATGTCAAAGAATCTGTAAGTCCTTAATCTGAAAGGTTGATGAATTTGAAAATGCAGGCAAATTGATCTCATGTTGTCTCTCTTTTAGCTTAATACATTAGTATCAGTCATGGCAAATCTGTTTGTAAACGGATTTAATATTCTTGGCAGCGTTTTCCCACTTCAGGTTTTCAACTTCCGAGGCACCGTATTTTGAAAAAGTTGTCGATAAACTTTTATAATTCAACAATGCAAAAATTGCATCAGCCATCGCATCAACGTCCCAAAAATCAACTTTAAGGGCATGTTGTAAAACCTCAGCAACACCTGACTGCTTTGAAATGACAACGGGTACATTCGAGCGCATTGCTTCAAGAGGTGAAATACCAAAAGGCTCTGATACTGATGGCATCACATAAACATCGCTCAAACCAAACATTCTGTCAACATTCTCTCCCCGTAAAAAACCGGTAAAATGGAATCTCGACGACATGTGTAAACGTGCCACACGGCGAATCATCTTTTCCAGTAAATCACCTGTACCCGCCATTACAAAACGGACATTCTTATCACGCTGGTAAACTTTATAAGCAGCTTCAATAAAATACTCCGGTCCTTTCTGAAAAGTTACCCTGCCCAGGAAAGTTACGATCTTTTCACGGACCTGCTTCTCATAAACATGGTCATCTTCCCTGAATACCGGTTCAACGGCATTATGAACTGTAAATACCTTCGATGGGTTAATTCCATATCGTTCTATCACAATATTCCGGGTCAGGTTGCTAACGGCTATTACCCTGTCGGCTGCTTCCATTCCTTTACGCTCAATATCATAAACCTGCTGATTAACGTTCTCGCCTGACCGATCAAATTCGGTAGCATGAATGTGGACCACCAGGGGTTTCCCAGACGCTTTTTTTGCGGCTATTCCTGCCGGGTAGGTCAACCAATCGTGAGCATGTATCAGGTCAAATTGTGATTCAGATGCTATCTGGGCTCCAACCAGCGCATAGCGTGAAACTTCTTCTATCAGGTTCGATCCATATTTTCCTGAAAAAGAGTATTGTGTACTAAAAATAGAGCTTTCGCTTATTGTTTCGTTTAATTCTACAGTTTCTACCAAGTTTTCAAAGGCCTCAGGGCCAACATAAGGAACAAGGTTTGAATTGACTTCAAGGTAAGTAATTTTCTTCCAAAACTCCAGATTCTCTCTTTTCCTGATGTCAATACTGACATCACTGGCATTAATAAGTCTGACTGCTTCTTGACTTTCATCGCCATAGGCTTTGGGTACCACAAACAACACCTCCACCCCATTCTTCAGCAGACCTTTTGTCATACCAAAGCAGGCAGTACCCAAACCTCCTGTAATATGCGGAGGAAATTCCCATCCAAACATCAATACTCTCATGAACTTACTCCTTATTATTTTACAGTCATTTAATTACTCATTCTCGTACTTCTTTATAAGATAGTTGATCCGCAACAAGGCCGCAACACACCATGCCTGTGATATGGCGCCTGCCCCTCTATGTGGCGGATCCCCATCAAACACTTCTGAAATGGTACCTATTCCATGTTCATCCATTTCTGCTTCAAATGCATTGTAGATTTCCCTGGCCATTGGCAATGCATCTTTTTGTCTAATATTGAGGTATCCTTCTACAAAATGGCCAAGTAGCCATGGATGAGCGCAGCCCTGGTGATATGCCTGATCCCGTTGAGTCTGGTTCCCTTCATAAATACCTTTATATAAAGGATTAATTGGTGAAAGAGAACGTAATCCCCTGGGAGTTAACAACTCTGCTTTTACCCTTTCCAATACACTATTGCGCATTTGTTCGGGTAGTGGTGTATAAAGAAATGAAGTAGCAAACAGTTGGTTAGGTCTGACAGAGAAATCTTTGTAATCGCCATTCGTATAATCAGCAAGGTAGCCCTTGCTCTCATTCCAAAAATTATTGATAAATGCCTCCGGAAATGCTTTTACGTGTTCCTGCCAGTCATTCACAAATTCTTCATCTCCGCTCTCTTTTGCCAGGTGCAATGCAAACGAAACAGCATTATACCAAAGGGCATTAATTTCAACACAATATCCAATACGCGGAGTAACCGGCTTCCCTTCAATAACAGCATCCATCCAGGTGACCGCATACCCTGTTTCACCAGCATAAATCAAATGATTGTCATGCAGTTTTATATTATAGGAAGTCCCTTCACGGTATCCATATAAAATAGCCTTCATGTATTTGCCATATTCCATCCATAACTTATTCGTAGAGTTCGTAAACATACCGTACTGTTGCAATGCCCAAAAGAACCATAGCGGGGTGTCAGCCGAATTGTACATGGCTTTTTCTCCTATTCCCCTGTTAGGAAATAGTGGGCCTTTCAGTTCAAGTAACATGGTATCGATCACTGCCTTAGCAGTTTTAAATTCACCGGTAACCATTGCCAATCCGGGTAATGAAATAAATGTGTCACGTCCCCATTGTCCAAACCATGGATAGCCTGCTATAACTTCAAATTTTTTTTCCCGCTTTACCAAAAACTGCTGTGACGCATTAATCAGGCAATTTTCAAAACTATCGCGGGGTACCCTGTTGGTTAATTCACTATTAAAAGACTTTACCAAGGATGATGGCACTGCAGGTTCTATACCTGCCGACAGGTATATGCTCTCACCTTTTGCTATCGGCAACTCAAAATAACCCGGAACAAAAAGGTCTTCCAGATACTCATAGCCCCTTACTTTCTCCCTGGTATATTCTATGTTATAATACCAGTCAGGCACGTGTACATACTCAGGTTCTTTTGAAAACTGAATATGAAGGAATGAATACCCCCGGTACATCCTGAGCTTTATTCCGTTCTCTATCGGCTCATAATGAGTATCAGCATCATAATTAGCTTTAGTAAGCGAATGTATATTCCTGAAGGCAAGGAATGGTTTAAAACGTATTATTGTAGGTGAGTGTGCTTCAACAAGCGTATACCTGATGATTACCCGCCCGTCCTTATGTGAAAACAGCATTTCCTTGGTCAACTCCACCCCTCCTACATTATACGACAGCTTGGGTAACGGATCCGCAGTAAAATCTTTCAGGTATTTATGTCCTTTGGGTGAATATATATCCCCTTGGTATTTATGGATCCCCAGATTAAACTCAGAACAATGCTGTATGATTGTCTCATCAATAGTTGATAGCAATACATAATTTCCTTCATCAATGGCCGGTTGAGGCATCACTAATAATCCATGGTACTTACGGGTATTACAATTAATGATAGTACTGCTGGAATATGCTCCTTCACGACTTGTTCGCAAAAGCTCTTTCGGCAAGCTGTACTCCAGGTTAACCAATTGGTTCTTATCAAAAGTTATATAACTCATGGTTGCAAATTTGTCAATTACATTTTAATATGCTACTTATGCAAAGTTATACTAAAAACCCCTAAAATAAGCTACTAATTGTCTGACTAATTAGGATCGGGCTGGTATTAAAAAAGTTCTTCAAATCGATTGCTTTTGGCCTGTAAAACAAGCAAAAGAGCGAAATGTTTAGATGGAAGAAAGTTGTATAGATGGTCATTTATAATTCTCCTTATTTCCCCTGCATTATTACAAGGTATAAAAGCACTTATGCAATAGTCATGCTAAAGTTCCAATAAAATGGTTTTGATGCAGGTTGATACCCAAATGGCAGTTTTTGGCAGTCTTTTGAGCATGACACGAAAACTGACAGAGGGTATCAACTTGCATCATCCTGTATCAATTATGCTACATTGACAGGTAATAATTGTTATTCGTAAGCTTAAACTATTGCATTCCATTCTCTAAAATTCGTACTTTCGTATTCAAATCTAAACCCTTAATGGAATTCACTCATGTGACTCCCGCCCATACACGGTGGAATGATTGTCTGCAGTTATACCTCCGCACTTTCCCTGCCGATGAACGCTGGGGAAAGAGTGAACTGGAACTGTTATTCTCCAGACCGGACTACAGCTTTTTTATGCTTAGTGAAGACGATAATTTTATTGGTTTCATTGAAATATGGAAGATGGATGGTTTTTTGTTTCTTGAGCATTTGGCTATTATGGATAAATGGCGCAACCAGGGTATAGGCAGCAAAATGATCAGGCAAGTGATCTCTAATGCTCATTATCCCATTGTGCTTGAAGCGGAGAAACCTGTTGATGAGCTGTCCACACGTCGTATAGAGTTTTATAAACGTCTTGGATTTAAGCCATTAGATGTAAATTACGTCCAACCTCCTTATTATCCCGATAAGCACTCAATCTCCATGCTCCTGCTTTGTAATGAACAACCTGATTCGGCCCTAATCGACAATTTTGTCAATCAAATAAGACAAAAGGTCTACAACGTGGGCTGACTGTTTTAGCACTTCGCGTTAGCAAGTAGGTTTGCAATGGGTTTAAACAGTAATTCTTTGGACTAATCTGTTACAATAAATTACTGTTTCGTGCGTATTTACATGGTATTATTATCTTTGCGCTGAATATTCCAATATGATGAAGAGACTGAATTATTTGCTGCTGTCATTGTTTGTGCTTGTCCTTATGGTTGGCGCATGTGTTAAGGAAGACGAAATCGATACCGGTAAAGATATCAAACTTGCTTTTTCACAGGATACTGTCTTGTTTGATACCGTTTTTACAACCATTGGTTCGGCAACACAGGTCTTTAAAGTTTATAATCCGACTGATAAAAAAATAAAAATCAGCTCTATCAGGTTGGGAAAGGGTACCGACTCACCCTATCGCTTTAACGCTGATGGCATCTCATCAACTGAAGTTAAGAATATAGAATTAGCCGGCAATGACAGTCTGTTTATTTTTATTAAGGTCACCATCGATCCTAACCAGGCAAACGCTCCGCTGATTCAACAAGATAGCCTTATTTTCGTTACCAATACCAATATTCAGGATGTGAAGCTGGTTGCCTGGGGGCAGGATGCTTATTTTTACAACAACGTCATTATTGGTTCTGATTATGTCTTTGCTGCCGACAAACCGCATGTGATTTATAAAAGACTCGCGGTTGATTCACTCTGTACCCTTCGTGTAATGGCAGGCGCCCATATCAACCTGCACCCCGGTGCATTTATCTTGATATATAACAGCGCAACACTTAAAGTAGAAGGCACTGCTGAAAATCCGGTAATCATTGAAGGCGACAGGCTGGAGGATGATTATAAAACGTTACCCGGACAATGGAGTGGCATTTGGCTTTATGCCGGAAGTGTCAATAATGAAATTAATTATGCTATCATCCGCAATGGCGAAACCGGTATCCAGGTTGATACGGTCGGCAACTCAACCAACCCCACATTGCGTATCACTAATTCGATGATCTATAATATGTCCAACTACGGATTACTGGCCCAGGGCACCAAACTTGAAGCTTCTAATTGCGTGATAGCCAACTGTGGTTCTTATGCCCTTGCATTGACCCTTGGTGGTAGTTATGATTTCAGGCATTGCACCATTGGTAACTATTGGAATAATTTTCAGCGATACTCCGGATTAGTGCTAAATAACTATTATTATGATGTTGACCAGAATGAACAGGTAAGACCTCTTGCGAAGGCTTATTTCGGCAATTGCGTAATCTATGGAGAAAATGAGAATGAATTAACCCTTGATTCGTCTTCTACAGGAGGCACTTTCAATTATTCATTTGATCACTGCCTGCTTAAAACTTCTTTACCAATCAATGATCCTGATCACTTTACCAACTGTCTGGTTAACCAGGAACCCTGGTTTAAAGAGCCTCTGACTGCTGCATTTGAGCCTGACAGCACGCTTTCAGCAGTCATCAATAAAGGATCTATGCAGGTAATCAACACATCGTTATTTGACCTTACAAAGGATCTGAAAGGAAAGAGCCGCATCAGTGATACTGCACCTGATTTAGGTGCATTTGAATATGATCAACAACGATAGCACCTGATATAAAGCCCTCACCACAGACTTTGTTCTATATTCAATCATTGATCCGGCTTGGAAAGTTCCTTCGATTCCAGTGAATCTCTTTCCAGCCTGTTAATGAATCCATCTATTCCTAATGGGAAGTTCCTTCGATTCGAATGAACCCCTGAACAATTACTTTAGAATTCTTGTTGACCAAAATGCTCATGGCTTGTTTAGCTATATAAAGGATATTTATCAACCCTTACAATCAAAAATCGCTAATTTTGTTCAATTATTAATGGTTTTTTGTAAATAGAATGAATTGAAGCTAACATTTTAACACTAAATGATATGAATCTGAGCTACTTAACATCAAATGATACCATCTGTGCAATCTCTACTGCTCCGGGTATGGGTGCCATTGCAGTACTCAGATTGTCAGGGATGAAAGCTGTGGAAATTGTAAGTAATCTGTTCAAGCCGATTCATGAACAGGATTACCTGCCCGATACCCCGTCGCAAACAGCTCACTTTGGAAGGATTTATGATGGTGATGACCTGGTGGATGAGGTAGTGGTTACCACTTTCCGACAACCACACAGTTATACCGGACAGGATATAGTGGAAGTTTCATGTCATGGATCAACTTATATCCAGCAAAAGCTGATTGAGTTGATGATTAAAAACGGCGCACGAATGGCCCAACCAGGTGAATTTACCTTTCGTGCTTTTATGAATAACAAGCTCGACCTATCACAGGCAGAAGCTGTAGCTGATTTGATAGCTTCAAACTCCGAAGCTTCTCACCAAATGGCTCTTAAGCAGATGCGAGGCGGGTTTTCAAGTAAGATAGGTGAACTCAGAGCCCGACTGGTGCACTTTGCCTCACTTATAGAACTGGAGCTTGATTTCAGTGAAGAGGATGTGGAGTTCGCCAATCGTACTGAACTCAAGAAACTTCTCAAAACAATACACCAGGAAATTGATAATCTAAAATCTTCTTTTGCATTAGGCAACGTGATGAAACATGGTATTCCTGTTGCAATTGTCGGAAATCCCAATGTCGGAAAATCAACTTTACTGAATGTATTGCTCCAGGAAGATCGTGCACTGGTTTCCGAAATCCCCGGCACTACTCGTGATGCCATAGAGGACACGATAAATATTGAGGGGGTTACTTTCAGATTTATAGATACTGCCGGACTACGTCTGACTGATGATGTTATTGAAAGTATGGGCATTGGCCGCACCTTCGAAAAGATGAATCAGGCTTGGGTGGTCTTGTATGTGTTCGATATTAATGAAACCTCCGAAGATGAGATTGATGATTCTATTGCTGATATCAGGGAACAGTTGCAGGATGCTGAAAAAATCATTATCCCCGTTGCCAATAAAACAGACATGCTTACCGAGGCCCCGCTCACTTTTCAACGACTGGTGGAGCTTGATACCCTCTTTGTGTCGGCCAAACGCAATGAAAATATCAACCTCATTACTGAACGTCTCATAAGCTCGGTAAACCTGCACAAAATAACCGACCAGACCATTGTTTACAATCTGCGCCACTTTGAAGCACTCAGCAAAGCAGCAATTGCAATTGAGAGTGTTATGGAAGGTTTTAAAAACAATCTCCCTTCTGATCTGATCGCCACCGACATCCGCCAAGCCCTGCATTATTTGGGAACCATTACAGGCGAAGTTACAAACGAGGAAATACTGGAGAATATTTTCAGCCGGTTCTGTATCGGCAAGTAACCAATCAATGAAAAACTACGTTTTCTGTTTTAGTAACTTTACCTATCCCTTGCAGATTAAGCTTTTAATTTGGCAAAATACATGGCAAATGACCGGTAAAGGAAGTGTGTCCATTTGCCAAAAGGAACGATTATCAAAGCCCATTGTACCAATACAATCATGTGCAGCAGGTACATCCAGCTATTTTGTTCCAATATATCCAAATCAATAAACAGCCTTACTATAAATGCTGTAAGCCCCATCAACAGCAACCAGATCACAAAAAACCAGTCAGATGGCTGGGAATGACTGCTTATTTCTTTGTTCTTTTTGATCCTGCCTGATACAAAATCAGCGGTTACAAGAAAGATAATGATGCTCTCAACGTACCCAAGGACGATCACGAACCTGCCGGTTGCCGAGAACCAGTCAAGGAAAACGGTCGTAAACAGCAATGACAGGTAGCCAATCACAAGGATGAAATGTTCAAACCAGCGGAACCGGTTATCGTCGCAACCTAAGGCTCTCTTTTGGGTAAACATGTGAACCAGCAGCTCTCCAATTGCAGTAAAATAAGTTTTCAGCGGAACTTTAATTTTGGGTTTCAAGATCACCATCCACCACATCCGGATAATATTGGGTAGCAGGATAATAGCAAACACAGCGCCAATAGCTATCATTTCAAAATAATGGCCTACGTGCATGATCAACTTAAGGTTGAACGCCTCTGAAGCGCTATATAAAATAACAGCTACTGCAACGAGTATAAAAGCAAAAATGCTTAATGGCAGCGACTTATATAGCAATCCCGACAAACCGGTCCAGTCATAAACTGAGGTGAGCCAACGCCGTAACGACATCATCAATTCACCTGGATTCGCTTTTTGGGGACAATGGGTGGAACACTCGCCGCAATAATAACAGAGCCATGGTTTAAGCGAGGCTTTAAGATCCTCTTCATCTCCCAGAACGCTGAAGCGAACCATTTCACGGGGAAAAGAATCATCTTCGGTCGACAAGGAGCAAATAGCCGTACAGGTACCGCAGTTGTAACAGGCATTAAAGTCGTCAGCACCGTATTCCTTTAATACTTTTCCGAACTCAGGGTTTATCGTTGCCATTAATTCTTCAGTTTGTAGATATAATACTCGTCCATATCATCAATTCCTTGCACGTCAATTTCGCCAAATTTTTGAAGGGTCATAAGGTAGTAGGTAGTTTCAGGCAATGATAACGCTGTCGCCTCCGCTATTTGCGGTATAGTCTTACCTTCCTCTTTCAGTGCTCCAAGAATGGCTTTACGTATTTGCATGTATTTCTTACGTTCCTCTGTAACATGGGCAGCAACTGTCCTTGTTTCCTTGATTATATTAATTGTTTTTATCCTGGGTTCCATCTCTATTTTATTAAGATTCCGAAAGCGCATCAATCATACCTTCAACCTGGGCATTCGTAAACCCGGCAAGTTCAATGGCATCAGTGGGGCAAACAGGGGTACACATCCCACATCCCTTACAATTTGATTCAATGATTTTTGCAACATTACGGCCCTCATACTCTGTCTCCGCAATAGCATCAAACACACAGGCTGAAAAACATTTATCACATAAAATGCAGGCAGCAGGATTTACCATTGCCAGTGTCGGATCTAACGAAATCTCCCCTTTTGTAAGGATAGAATTAGCTTTGGCAGCCGCCGCCATGGATGAGTTGATCGTCTCAAGAATATTCTTCGGCGCCTGGCACGTTCCGGCAATAAATACCCCGTCAATGACTGTTTCAACCGGACGTAACTTCATGTGTATTTCATTGAAGAAGTGATCACGGCCAATCGGAATTTTCAAAAGGCTCACCAGGTCATCATTCCGGCGAGGCACCATGCCTGTCACCAGAACAACCAGGTCAGCTTCTGTTGAGACTATTTTACCGGCTGTCAGGATATCTTTCACTTTAACAATAGTCTTGTTGCCTTTCTGCTCTATTTGAGGAATGCTGTCGAGCGCGAATTGCAGATAGATATCCCCGTTTGTCGATGATTCATTATAGAGTAACTCCTGCTTTCCATATGCACGGATTCCCCGGTTGAAATGAAGATTGGTAATGTTTCTGAACTTTCTCTTTACCTCCAGTGAGGAATGAATGGCAGCAGTACAGCAGTAACGTGAACAGTATTTATTATCACCCATTTGATCCTGTCGGCTGCCCACACAATAAATGTAGGCTATCTTTTTTATGGTCCTTCCCTGATAAACCAGCTCCCCTTCAGATGTATCAATCAACTTTTTAAAGGCCGGGAGGGTGATCACATTCTCTAATTCGCCATAGCGGTATTCACCCTTTTTCGGTTCATAAGAGTCGAAACCTGTGTTAACAACAAAAGCGCCAATATGAAGAGGGAGGGTCTCTTCTCCCACCCTTACCTTGATATCGAAGTTACCGATACCCCCTTTTTTTTCTATAAGTTCAGCATGGGTAAACAACTTGATGTTGCCGCGCTTTCTTATTTCTGAGGATAAATTTCCAACTAGTTCCTTACCCCTGATACCGGTAGGAAACAGCGCTTCCATATCAGCAGTATGGCCGCCCACCATCTCTTCTTTTTCAATTAAGTAAACCTCTGATCCCATATCAGCCAGTGCGATAGCTGAACGCATACCACCAACCCCGGCACCAATTACTGCCACTGCATTTGTGGCAGGTATCTTCATCGGGATCAATGCTTCTGATTCTGAAGCTCTGGCAATTCCCGCTTTTACCAGTAATATTGCTTTTTCAGTCGCACCCATTTTATTATCGGAGTGTGCCCACGAACTTTGCTCACGAATATTCACCTGTACATAGTTGTAGGGGTTCAGGCCTCCCCTTTCAGCTACTGCCCTGAAGGTGGGCACATGAAGCTTTGGTGAGCATGAAGCCACAACAATAGCATCCAGTTGCCCGGTTTGAATATCCTCAACCATCTCTTTCTGTGAAGAATCTGAACAGGCAAACATCGTATTCTTAAGCAGATATACGTTTGCTTCGTCCTTAACAGCATCCTTCACCTTTTGGATATCTACATAATCGGAAATATTCCCGCCGCAGTGGCAAATATATACCCCTATCTTCTTCTTCATGACTGTAACTTTAAATAACCTGATGTTTCCGCTGCTGCGGCGCCGGCCGACAAAATGGTATCGGGTATATCCATCGGTGCAGTAGCTGTGCCGGCAACAAATACACCTTTTATCGACGTAAGAGCCGGATTTTGTAATAAATCAGGTTGATGGATATAGTGAGAAGTGTCCGTTTCGAGTGTTTCATTCTTGAAAACATCCACAATAGCCGGGTTAGCAAGCAAGCCCACTGACAATACCACCAGGTCGTGTTCCTGTTCACTAACCTTACCTGTGGCAATATCTTCATACCTCAATACGAGGTTGCCGTTTTCCTTTTCAGTAACAGAAGCCACTTTACCTTTCACATAGTTAGCGCCCATATCTTTAGCCTGCATGTAAAACTCGTCAAAGCCTTTACCGAATGCCCTGATATTAATATAATACAAGGTAATATCGGCCATAGGCAGTGCCCCCATCAGCAATTGGGCCTGCTTGGTAGAATACATGCAGCATACCTGAGAGCAAATGGCATTACCGCAGGTCTGGTCGCGTGAGCCTGTACAGAAAATATAGGCAATATTACCGGGGGTTTTCCCGTCCGAAGGCCTGAGCACATTATTAAACGGCCTTGTGGGTGCCAGTTCCCGCTCCATCTGCATGGAAGTAATTACATTCTTAAACCTGCCATATCCATATCGCGGAATCAGGGTCGGGTCAAACAACTTGAAGCCTGTAGCTACAATAACTGCTTTCACTTTGACCTTAATAATCTCCTCTTTTTGTGTGAAGTCAATACATCCTGACGGACATTTTTGTTCACACAAACCGCAGAGCATACAGTTCTCTATGTCGATTAATGCAATGCGCGGGTTGGCAATACTAAAAGGGATATAAACTGCCTTACGGGCTACAAGGTTGAATTGAAACTGGTCTTCAACTATCGCAGGGCAAGCTCTTTCACACTCTTGGCAACCGGTACAGTCCTGTTCATTCACATAACGAGGGTGTTTTTTCAGTGATACTGAAAACAACTCATTATTCTCCTTTACAATGCTCTCGGCTTCTGTTAAAGTCAATAGTGTAATATTTGGATGGCGTGCTGTTTCTGAAACCTTGGGAGTGGTGATACAGGCTGCACAATCGAGTGTAGGGAACACCTTACTGAGCAATATCATTTTACCGCCAATAGAAGGTTCCTTTTCAATGACTAATACCCTGAAGCCCATATCGGCAAGCTTAAGTGCCGATTCCTCACCGGCTATGCCTGCTCCTATAACCAGTACATCATAGTCAGTATTCATAGCAGGTGCATTATTTGTTGGCATATTTTTCTTTTTAAAAACAGAATCTATCCTGCTGACCAAACAGTCATGAAATCATTGAGCCTGCCTGAGGGTTTCCAGTTCTTTCATAAAACCGGTAACCTGCTTTACAAAGGGATCGGCACAAACTGAACAGATAGCAGCCATTTTCAGTTGTGATGGTTTAAGGCCCTTATCACGCATCAGTTGATGGGTCATTTGTACAATACCCGAAGTACGTTGAATGCATTGTTCACCATAAGAGCAATCCGTACCATCGGCTGCAATAAACACGCCCATAAAGCCTTTTTCAAAGGCATGCATGATCCAGCGCGGTTTGATACAACTGGAACAGGGAACACTTATCGTATAAACAGTATATGGATAGTGCTTTTTAAGTAACCCTGCCAGATCAATGGCAGGGTCAGATATTTTTTCAGTCGAGAATACCAGTATCTTTGGCTGAATGCTCGTATTCATGGTTTATTTCTTTAAGAACAGTCTGAAAAAGCCATCCTCATCTATAGAACCAAGATAATCGTAACTCATCTTGTTACACCACTTAGGAATGTCGTTCTTTGTTCCTTCATCTGCTGAAAGGATTTCTAAAATCTGACCGGCATTTACAGTACCAATCGCCTTTTTTGCTGCTAAAAGAGGTCCGGGACATGCGGTACCCCTTGCATCAACTATCTGGTCGCTTTTCAATGCTTTTAATTCTTCTGTTGTCATGATATATAGTATTTGAATGTAAAAAACATAATTTATAACACCGTATTAAATAAAGAGTTGCACACGGCTCTCATCAGCATCGGCCAGGTAACTACCTACGCCTACATACTTGAGGTTTGGGTAGTCAATCATTTCTTCGCGTTTAAATCCCATCAGGTCCATACTCATTTCGCATACGTTTATTTCTACTCCAAGTTCACCGGCAGTTGCCAAAAGCTCAGGCAGGGAAGCAACACGCTTTTTCTTCATCAGTTTCTTCATCATAGCCGGCCCCATACCACACATATTCATATTGGATAGCTTGAGTTTGTCACTTCCTTTGGGAATCATGAACCCAAACATCTTCGACATAAAATCTTTTCCTTTGGCGGTTTTTTTAGGATCACGCAACATAGCGGTTCCCCAAAAGGTAAAGAACATTTTTACTTCAGTGTCCATAGCCCGGGCTCCTGTAGCAATAATCATCGCTGCTATCATTTTATCCATATCACCTGAAAAGGCAATAATAGAAATTTGATCCTTGGCCTGACGATTAGTCAACTGCTTTACTTTTGCTTCAAGTTCTGCAACTTGTTTCTCAATTTCGTTCGACATTTCTATTCTGTTAAATGATTATTTACTAATGATTGTTACGGGTGATAAATGAATGCTAATTTAGCACTATTTATGACACACAAACGTATATCGAATAAATTAAACAAAAACCATGCCTCGTGTGCAGAATGGCACAGCCGGATGTGATATTGCGCACACTTGAAATTTCCGTATCTTTGAGGTCTTAACAGATTCAAAATGGATAAAGTAAGTTGTCAATTCTGTACCTTAAAATCGGCTGCTGCACAAAAGCTTACCGATTAATTTTCCCTACAACCTCTATTACAATCATTAATTCCCTAATTTTGCCGCTGCCTGATTTTGAAACATAACCTGGCAGTCGTAATGGACTTTGTTCTAATCTCATTGTTTTTACTACAACAGCCTCATAATATTACTGATAATTATGGAAGTGATTAAATTTCTTATTGACTTTGTACTGCACATCGACGTTCATTTGAGCGAGATTATCACCAATTACAATACCTGGACTTACCTGATCCTTTTCCTGATCATTTTCTGTGAAACCGGTTTAGTAGTAACCCCGTTCCTGCCGGGTGATTCGTTACTGTTCGCTGCCGGTACCTTTGCAGCTTTGGGTGTATTAAGCATTTGGGGACTGCTCGGTGCGATGTTTACCGCAGCCATTCTTGGTGATAACTGCAACTTTACCATAGGAACTTTCCTTGGTCAAAAAGTGTATGAGAAGGACTATAAGCTGATTAAGCGGAAGTATCTCGACAAGACTCATTCCTTTTACGAAAAACATGGTGGAAAAACACTGATAATTGCACGTTTTATGCCTATTATCCGCACCTTTGCACCTTTTGTTGCAGGGGTAGGTTCTATGAAATATACAAGGTTCCTTACCTTCTGCCTGGCCGGAAACTTACTCTGGGTTAATCTGTTCCTCTGGGCAGGTTATCTCTTTGCTCACAATGAATTTGTCAAGAATAATTTCTCCCTCGTGGTATTCGCAATTATTTTTATTTCAGTCATTCCTCCTGTATATACGGTTTTGATAAACTGGTGGAAATCAAGAAAAGAAAAATCTTTAAGTTAACTCCCCGCTATTTCCAACCTCCTCCCAAACTTTGGTAGAGATATACGGTAGCTTTTAACTGCTGCAATTTATCATTGACACTGCTGATCTGTGCTGACAGCAGGTTTACTTCCGATGTCAGCACGTCAGTATAGTTAGTGGATGATGAGTACTTAAGCAGCTCCATGGTAAAATCAACTGATTTCTCCAAGTACGCTATTTGTTGGGTTCTGATGGCAATCTTATCTGTTGCTGACTGGTATTGATGCATGGCATTCACCACTTCATTACCCGCTGAAACCAGCGTTTGTTTGTATGCAAGGAAATATTCTTCCTCATTGGCCCTAGCAATTCTCAGCCGCTGCTTGTTGACACCCTGGTTAAAGATGGGCTGTACCAACCCTCCGGCTACATTCCAAATGATAGTATGGACGTCAAACAACTGTGAAAGGTCGGTTTCTGAAATACCTCCCGTAGCTGTAATGGTAAGCGCCGGGTAGAAATAGGAACGTGCCACGTTGGTCATTTCATAAAAGTACCGAAACTGATATTCAGCTTGCATTACATCCGGACGGTTAGCAAGCAGTTGAGCCGGTATGCCACTTTTCAGTTCAACTGAGATTTCCTGTTCAGCAAGCGTACCACGGTCAATCGGTCCGGGAGTTCTGCCAAGCAGGTAACTCAGGGTGTTTTCTGTTTCATAAATAGCCTGTTCGATATCAGGTATAGTCACTTCAGCCGAGTAACGGTTAGCCTGACTCAACACCAGGTCGGCCCCGGTAATCACATCATTGTCTTTCAGTAATTGCATGGCTTCTACATCGGCTTCCCTTTTTTCAAGAGTCATCCGGGTAATCTGAAGTTGTGCATCATAAGCCAGTAAGGTATAATAATTCAATGCCACATCGGCTATTAATTGAGTCTGAACAGCTCTTTTATAAGCTTCACTTTGTAGGAAAGAAGCCATATTGGCCCTCTTTGTACTTCTAAATTTGCCCCAGATGTCTGCTTCCCAGCTTGTACTACCGTATAGCTCATAGTTTTCAGAAATCCCTGAGCCATCGGTGTCCTTATTCCTGAGTGATGCATCGAAATGACCACTTAAGGATGGAAAAAATGCAGCCCTGCTTTGCTTAACACTTGCTTCTGCTTTTTCCATACGAATGACTGCAATCTGTAAATCGGGATTGTTCCGGATAGCTTCTGCAATCAGTGATTGTAAATTGGGATCAGTAAACAGGCTTTTCCAGGGTACCTCAGCCATGTTGCTGCTGTCAGAAACGGCTAAATCCCTAAATAGCTTTTCGTTGGTCATCATATCGGGCAGCTTATGCGGCTTTGTCACTTGGCACGAAGTGAAGGCCAGCAGCAGCACTATAAAACACAGTAAGGATTTATTTACTTTTAAAATATTTCGCCATTGCATAATAATCATCTTTTTGAAGTAATCTGTTCTTCGTTTTCGCCCTCTTCAGGTACTCTTTTCCCCCCGAACTTTTCTTGTATGGTCTGGAAGATGATGAACAACACCGGTATCACCATCACACCAAATATGGTTCCGAAAAGCATCCCTCCTACTGCTGAAAATCCGATTGATTTATTTCCGTTAGCGCCTGCGCCTACTGAAAACATCAAAGGCATAATCCCAAAAACAAAGGCTAGTGAAGTCATCAGGATGGGTCTTAAACGAGCCTTTGCCCCTTCCAATGCAGCCGTTATAATCAACATTCCATGCGCTCTCCTGGTAGCTGCAAATTCAACAATCAGTATGGCATTTTTAGCCAAAAGTCCTATCAACATGATCATGGATATCTGCATGTATATGTTATTGTCAATATCAAATATCCTCGCAAACACAAATATCCCCATCAAACCTACCGGCAGCGACAACAAAACAGCCCACGGCAACAGGTAACTTTCATATAGTGCGCTTAGCAGGAAGTACACAAAAAGCAGGCTTAATATAAATATATATATGGTTTGTGATCCACTGCTCTCCTCTTCACGACTGATACCTGAAAATTCATATCCATATCCTTTAGGAAGGGTCTCGCTTGCTACTTCCTTGATGGCTGACATAGCTTCACCCGAACCATATCCCTTTTTGGGCGATCCGTTGATAGCAATGGAAGTGAATAAATTAAACCTGTTAATACTCTCAGGTCCATACACTTTTGAAAGTGTGATAAACTCCGTTATGGGAGCCATCTCGTTTTTATCAGTGCGTACGAGTATTTTATTAAGTGCTTCCGGGTTGGAACGGTAGGATGCATCAGCTTGCATGATGATGCGGTACTGCTTGCCAAACTGGTTGAAGTTGGAGGTATAAACACCTCCCAGGTATCCCTGCATAGCTGACATGATGTTGCTAACCTTTAACCCTGACTGTTTTACTTTCGCCACATTTACCTCAAGCAGGTACTGCGGGAAGTTGGGATTGAATGTAGTATAAGCCAACTGAATCTCAGGACGGCTGTTTAATGCAGCCAGAAAGTCCTGCGACACTTTGTAAAACTCCTGTATGGAGTGTCCTCCCTTATCCTCTAATTGAAAGGTGAATCCTCCACTCACACCAAAGCCCTTGATAGTAGGTTGGGAAAACGAGGTGATTTTTGCATCCCTGATACCTGAAGTCTTCCTCATGATGGCCTCTGTGATATCCACATTAGTTATACCCGGTCGGTCTTGCCAGTCCTTCAGTTCCAGAATAACCATTCCATAGGAACTGCCGGCACCTGCCATCATGTTATTGCCAACCATACGCAATACACTGTTTACTTCAGGAATAGTACGGGCAATACTATCCACCTGGTCAGCTACTACTTTCGTACGTTCCAGTGATGAGGAAGGAGGAAGACTGATATTTACAAAAACGGTCCCCATATCTTCCTCAGGCACAAAACCTGAAGGGGTGGTCTTCATCAACACATACAACCCGCAGCTAAATACCACGATAGCCATGATGGTGATCCACTTTTTCTCCGCAAGGAATTTTACTGATTTGACGTATTTCGTTTTGGTAGCTTCAAACCCCGCATTGAATAAAGTGAAGAACTTTATTCTACTCCCTTGCTTTTGAACCTCTTTGTTTTTAGGTTTCAAAAATAATGCAGCAAGTGCAGGACTAAGGGTCAGTGCATTGATAGCTGAAAGTATAATGGCAATGGCCAATGTAAGTCCAAACTGCTTGTAGAAAACTCCTGATGAGCCTGAAATAAACGTTACAGGAATGAACACGGAAGCCATAACCAGTGTGATTGAAATAATAGCGACGGATATTTCATTCATGGCATCAATGGAAGCTTTACGTGCTGAAGTGTACCCCTGGTCCAGCTTGGCATGTACGGCCTCCACTACCACTATGGCATCATCAACCACAATCCCAATCGCCAGGAGCAGTGCAAAAAGAGTCAGCAGATTGATACTGAAATTAAACAGGTACAGAAAGAAAAAGGTCCCTATAATGGCAACAGGTATGGAAATGGCCGGTATCAGGGTGGAGCGAAAATCCTGCAAGAATAAAAATACGACTATAAATACCAGTATAAAGGCTTCAAGCAGGGTCCTCAGAATCTTGGCAATAGAAGCATCCAGAAACTTGTTTGCATTCACCGCATTTACATAGTGAATCCCATCAGGGAATGATTCGGCTGCTTCGTCAAGGACTTTGATGGATTCATTGATTACTTCACGGGCATTGGATCCCGGGGTCTGACTGACCGAGATGTTCGTTGCCGGTTTGCCGCCAAGCTTAAGGTCACTGTTGTATGACTGAGCACCAAGTTCAACCCTTGCCACATCTTTCAACCTGAGTAACTGACCATTATCATCAGCCTTAATAATCACATTTTCAAACTCTTCAACAGTCTTAAGCTTCCCGGTATAGCTGATCACATACTGGAAACTTTGATTGCCTTGTTCACCAAACTTACCGGGAGCAGCCTCCATGTTCTGGTCGTCCAGTGCATTGGTAATATCATCAGGCACAATTCCGTATATCGCCATGATATCCGGTTTGAGCCATATTCTCATGGAATAGGTCATTGAGCCGAATGCTGTTGCACTACCTACACCATTTACCCTTTGCAATTTGGGTATAATGTTGATGTCAGCATAGTTTTGGAGGAATATCTGATCATATGCAGGGTTATCGCTATAGATGGCCGAAATAAGCAAATTGTCGCCCTGCTGTTTCCTCACGGTAACCCCGGCACGGGTAACTTCGGCAGGTAACAGCCTTGAAGCTGTCGACACCCGGTTTTGCACATTCACGGCCGCCATATCCGGGTCGGTACCTACCTTGAAGTAAACATTGATACTGCCATTGCCCTGGTTACTGCAACTGGAAGTCATATAGGTCATTCCTTCCACCCCATTGATCTGTTCTTCCAGGGGAATGATGACGCTGTTGAGCAGCACATCTGCATTTGCTCCGGTATAGTTTGCGGATACCCGAATGGTCGGAGGCGCAATATCAGGATATTGTTCAATAGGCAGTTTTAGCAGCCCCAGCAGTCCCAGCATGATAATGATTATCGAAATAACTGTACTGAGAACAGGCCTCTCTATAAATTTCTTAAACATTGTCAGAGTTCTTCTTGAAGCAATTATTTAAAATCCCTGTAGTAACTTGCAGCATCTGTTTCTTTAAGAATAATCGTGTTCCCGTCTTTTAATGAACTCACCCCTTCCATAACAACCCTGTCGCCGGCTTTGAGTCCTCCGGTTACTATAAAGTACTTGCCGTCATCGCTTGGAATATATTTAAAGTTTACAGCAGTCACTTTGTTATCAGAACTGACTACATAAATAAAACGCTGGTCCTGTAATTCATAAGTTGCACTCTGTGGTATAATTAAAACGCTGTCCAGAACATGGGGGATCTGCACCGTAGCACTTGAACCACTTCGGATCAGACCGGAAGGATTCGTGAAAAATGCTTTAAAAGTAGCGGCTCCCGTTGCCGTTGAGATCAGTCCGCTGGCCATTTCAATTTTACCTTTCGTTGGGTATTCTTCCCCATTGGCAAGAATAAGATCAGCCTTCGGCATTTTTTTGATCTTCTCCTCAATGGTTACTCCCGGTGAATCAGACAGGAAATCAAGCAATTGCTTCTCGTTCCATGAAAAATAAGCATAAATATTACTGATGTCCGACAGCGTGGTTAATGCCTCAGTAGTACTGCTACTGACTAAAGCCCCTGTTTTATATGGGATGGTACCGATAATGCCATCCTGTGGACTTTTAACCCGGGTATATCCAAGATTTGCCTGTGCATTGGCAAGAGCAGCTTTTGCTTGTTCTAAAGCAGCTTCTTTTGCCTCCAACACCAGCTCTGCCGATTTCAGGCGGTAATTACTGACTATCTGTTTCTCCACCAATGGCCTTACTTTCTCAATTTCCATTTTGGCAGAATTCACCTCAGCTTCAGCACTGTTAATGCTTGCCCTGGCTGTGTTTACCTCCTGTTGGTATTGGGGGTTGTTTATGCTAAAGAGTAATTGCCCCTTTTTTACCCGATCACCTTCGTTAACATATATTTCCTGTATGTATCCGCTGATCATAGGCCGTATCTCAATCACTTGTTGTCCCTCTATGGTTGCCGGGAAATTGTTATGAACGGTAACCGTCTGCTGAACAAGGGTAAGTACAGCATAATCCCTGATCTTCCCGGCCTCCGGGTCTTTCTTTTTATCGCTGTTGCACGACCAATTAAAAATGGTTAATAAGCATAATATAGCAAAGTGAGTTCTCATTGTATAGCTGGTTTCGGATCATGTTTATGCTTAAAGAATATAGCAAATAGTACGGCAACAACCAATGCATACGCAGCAAATGCAAGCCAAATACCTTTCCATTCCAATCCTGACGGGGAAGTAAAAAACTTATCAATGACGATTCCGCTGATCCGGCTTCCAAAGAAAGCGCCGAACCCGTTGGTCATCATCATGAATAGCCCCTGTGCGCTGGCACGGATAGAAGGATCACTCTGTGTTTCAACAAACAGGGAACCTGAAATGTTGAAAAAGTCAAAGGCCATACCATAAATGATACATGATAAAATGATCATCCATAAGCCTTGGCCGGGGTCGCCGTAGGCAAATAGTCCAAAACGAAGTACCCATGCAATCATACTGAAAAGCATCACTTTTTTAATCCCGAATTTCCGGAGGAAGAATGGGATAGTCAGTATGAACAGGGTCTCTGACATTTGTGAAATGGACATGATGATGGCAGGAAATTTTACGGCTACCGTATCAGTGTATGCCGGAATTTTTGCAAAATCATGAAGGAAGGTATCACCATAAGCATTGGTCAACTGCAAGGCTGCACCCAGCAACATGGAAAAGATAAAAAATAAGGCCATTTTAGTGTTCTTAAACAGGGCAAAAGCATTCAGCCCCATGGCGCTTGTCAATGATGTTTTATGGCCTTTCCCTAATGGCGGACATTTGGGCATTGTAAATGCATAAATACCAAGGAACAGTGAAGCGGCCGATGCAATATAAAATTGTGCGGAGGAGGTTTCAAATCCTGACAGGCTGACCGTCCACAAAGCAACAATAAAACCAATGGTTCCCCAAACCCTTACGGGTGGATAGTCCTTAATAATATCCAACCCGTTCTTTTTCATGGCTGAGTATGCAACGGTAATTGCAAGTGCCAGGGTTGGCATATAAAAAATCATGCAGGTCAGCATCACCCAAAACATAGCTGACGGACTATTTGTTAAGGGTAGTATAAAAAGCAGGGCTGCACCCATAATATGGAAACTACCGTACAACTTTTCAGCATTAATCCAGCGATCGGCAATAATACCGGCAATAGCCGGCATAAAGAGAGAAGCAATGCCCATAGTGGAAAAAATGGCACCAAATTCAGTGCCTGACCAATGTTTATTTTGAAACCAATAAGCGCCAATAGTCAGTAACCATGAACCCCAAATGAAGAACTGAAGGAAGTTCATTAAAATCAACCGCATTTTTAAACTCATAGTATGATATCTTACAGGTTGTGTATTTATTTTAACCCGTAAATTTAGAACCTTTTCGTAAACATAAGTTCTTTTAGTAATCAATTTCTCTATTACCCGGATAATTGTTGAAATTGATTTAATTTTGCGCCCTTTTCGCTAAATGAATAATCTGTTGCCCATGACTCATGTAACTAATTGGAAAAAAGTATTTTCGATCATCTGGACGGGGCAATTTGTATCCATTTTGAGCAGTTCGGTGGTCGGGTATGCTATTGTCTTTTGGCTGAGCATCAAAACCGGGTCGGCCGAAACGCTTGCTATTGCCACTATTGCTTCCCTGTTGCCGCAAGCTGTTCTGGGCCTCTTTACAGGGGTGATGATTGATCGGTGGAATCGCAAAATGGTGATGATCCTGTCAGATATCTTCATTGCGCTGTGTACGCTCGTACTGTTGATTCTCTTTTTAACCGGTGAAGTTGAAATATGGCAAATTTACATACTTGCTGCCGCAAGGTCTGTGGGTTCAGCTTTCCATATGCCGGCCATGCAAGCCTCTGTTCCACTGATTGCTCCTGAATCAGAACTGATGCGCATAGCGGGGATCAACCAGATGATACAGTCCATATCAAGTATCGTCGGGCCGGCACTCGGAGCACTCCTGATTACGGTACTCGATATGAGCTATGTTTTGATGTTCGATATTGTTGGGGCTTTCTTTGCTGCCGGAACTTTGTTGTTGGTCACTATTCCAAATCCTAAAAAGATTGTTACTGATCTTAAACCGCACGTATTCAGTGAAATGAAGGAGGGTCTGCTTGAAATCAAAAAGGATCACGGTCTCTATCTGCTTTTTATCTTCTCCATCATATCTACGTTCTTCATCATGCCTATTGCGGTATTATTCCCTTTAATGACTTTAAATCATTTTGGAGGCGGAGTGATGCAGATGAGTATTGTTGAAATCTTCTGGGGCTCCGGGATGTTGCTGGCCGGAAGCATCATAGGCTTAAAGAAAATTAATATGAATAAGGCTGACCTGATGAACTACATGTACCTGGTTTTCGGACTTACCTTCTTTTTCTCGGGGCTCCTGCCAACTTCAGGCTTTGTCTGGTTTGTAGCACTTACGGCCATTGCAGGTATTGGCGCCACTTTTTATAACTCAGCACTCACATCACTGATTCAAATAAAGATCAATCCTGCCATTTTGGGCAGGGTCTTCTCAACCTATACCAGCATCACACTGTTTCCTTCCATGCTCGGACTTCTGGGCACAAGCTTCATTGCCGATAAAATCGGACTGGTGAATGCCTTTATTATTTCAGGGGTGGTCAATTTCATGATTGGAGCTGTCTGCCTTTTTATCCCATCCATCCGAAAAACCGGGGCGTGATCGCCTCGCTAAAGCTTTACTGAAAGCCTGTTTCATGGCAAGTCACACAAAGTCCTTAACCACAAAAAAAGGTGCTCTTCATGTTCCATTAATGCATATCTTTGCATCTTAAATAATAAATGCAATAAATCTGCGTGTGTCACACACTTTCCTGTACTTTAATTGTTAATATATTGAAAGTTACCGGTTGCACATTCCTAATTTTAATGATATTCTGAATGCTTAAAAACCTGGATTTAAAAATTGCTATCGCTTATGGCGATACTAAAATATCATACGCTGATCTAAGGAGTCATATTAAAGCCTGTTCTGATAAATATACCCTTAATGAAGCGGAACATGCCGTGATATTTGCTGAGAATAGTCTGGAATGGATTTACGCTTTTTACTCTATATGGTTAAAGAAAGGGATTGCCATACCGGTCGATAATTTAGCAACCGCCTCTGAAACCGCTTTTATCCTTCATGACTGTCAGCCTGAAATAATCTTTACATCACGCACCAGGCTTGATATCATTAACCAGGCTATAAAGCTTTCAAATATCACCACCCGGGTTGTTATGCTTGAATCATTTGAAACCACGGTAACAGGTGATACTACCGAATTGAGTTCGTTCCCTGAACCGGAACCGGATAAAACAGCAGCCATCATCTATACTTCCGGAACCACCGGGAATCCCAAGGGAGTGATGCTTTCATACAGGAACATGCTGACCAACATCAGGGCAGTTTCTGAACATATTCATATTTACAAGCCTGAATCAGTCGTGATGATGCTTTTGCCGGTACATCATGTTCTGCCTTTAATGGGTAGTATTATCATCCCTCTGTATGTCGGCGGCACTATCGCCATCAGCCCATCAATGGCTTCTAATGATATCATGCAAACCCTAAAGGACAATTCCGTATCTATTGTGATCGGGGTACCCAGGTTATATGCGGCCATCAGAAAAGGCATCATGGACAAGATCAGGAAGAGCTTCCTGGCACGTACGATGTTTTCTATTGCCCGGAAGGTCAATAAACCGGCTTTCTCCAAATGGTTGTTTAACTCAGTCCATAAAAAAATGGGCGGGGCGCTTGAATCTCTGGTATCGGGCGGAGCAGCCCTGGATGAGGAAGTCGGCGCTGACTTCCAGACGCTGGGTTTTGAAGTACTGGATGGCTATGGAATGACGGAAGCTGCTCCGATGATCACCTTTACTCGTCCCGGTAAGGTGAAGATTGGTTCACCGGGCGAGGTGATGCCTGAAACCAAGGTCAAGATTGAAGATGGTGAAATATTAGCCTCCGGTCCGAATATCATGCAGGGTTATTATAAGCAACCTGAAGAAACCGCTCTGATACTACGCGACGGTTGGCTTTATACCGGCGATTTGGGTTACATTGATAAGGACGGACTATTATATATTACCGGACGAAAAAAAGAAATTATCATTCTGTCGAACGGCAAGAATGTAAACCCTGTTGAGATAGAACTAAAGCTAATGGAATCACCTTATATCAAAGAATGCGGTGTATTCTATTTTAATGACCAGTTGCAAGTATTGATTATCCCTGACAGTTCCATTCTGGAGGATCCCCAAGGCAGGAAACCGGACGAAATCATCAAATGGGATGTCATTGAGCCTTTCAACAAATCGGTATCTTCCTATAAAAAGATCATGGGCTTTTATCTGACCAATGATGAATTGCCCAAAACCCGGCTGGGTAAATTGCAACGATTTAAACTGGCTTCCTTTGCTATCCTGTCAACCAACGAACAGGATTTTACTGAAGAGGTGCCTGTTACAGCCGAATACCGGATGATTGCCGGATACCTTGAAGCAGAGAAGTCACGTAAAGTGCTGCCTCATCATCATCTGGAGATGGACCTGGGCATGGATTCATTGGACAAAGTGAGTTTCCAGGCCTGGTTGATGCAGAATTTCGGAATCTCTATTGAACCCAATGAAATGGTTTCCTTTGGAAGCGTTAGTAAGCTTTCAGAATATGTTGCTGAGAAGAAGACCCGAATGGAAGATGTAAAACTCGACTGGGCTGATATCATGCTTGAACGGGTCAATTTAAAACTCCCGCATTCATGGTTCAACGGGCAATGGATAATATACGTGACCAAGCTGTTTTTCTATTTGTATTTTCGCTTTAAAGCTAAAGGGGTTTACAACATCCCTGAGGCTCCTGTAATATTTGTACCTAACCACCAAAGTTCGTTCGACGGTTTGTTTATTGCTTCCTTCCTCCGCAGGCATCAGTTGCGTAATACATACTTCTACGCTAAAGAGAAACACTTCAGGGAAGGCTGGCGTAAGGCCATTGCTAAGAGGAATAATATTATCGTGGTTGATTTGGATAAAGACCTGAAAGAGTCTATTCAAAAAATGGCTGAAGTACTCCGTCAAAAACGTAACCTGATTATATTCCCTGAGGGCACACGGACGAAGACCGGCAATCTGGGACAATTCAAAAAGACCTTTGCTATTTTAAGCCGTGAACTGAATGTTCCTATTGTACCTGTCAGCATAAAAGGGGCGTTTGAAGCATTCCCCTCAGGGAGTAAATTCCCCAAACCCTGGAAGAAGATACAAATTGAATTTCTTGAACCTGTTTATCCGGGCACTCATTCATATGATTCCCTCACGTTATACATCAGGAACCTGATACAGGAAACTCAAAATAACAAGTAAAAAAACCTGAATCTGGTTCTTTATTTAGCTTTAACTTTGCCCAAAATTTATATAAGATGGCCAAGACTAAAGAAAATTCAGAACTACCTCAACTCTCCGACGTTATACATGCCCAGTCGGTGCTCAAAGGGATCATCAAGACGACACCACTGGAACGTAGCAAATCTTTTTCTGCTATGTCAGGGACTCACGTATATATGAAGCTTGAAAACCTGCAGACCACAGGTTCATTTAAAGTAAGAGGGGCTTACAATATGATCAGCCAGCTTTCGCCCGAGCAACTTTCAAAAGGGGTATTGTGTGCATCAGCAGGTAACCATGCGCAGGGTGTGGCGTTCGCAGCTTCAAAGTTAGGAATCAAGAGTACAGTTTTCATGCCGGTATTCACTCCTCCTTTAAAAGTAATTGCTACCCGTTCCTATGGAGCAGAGGTTATACTGGAAGGTGAAAGTTTCGATGATGCGTTAAGCGCAGCCATGGAATATGGCGCCAAAAGCGGTGCAACCTTTGTTCATCCCTTCAACGACAAAAATATAATCGCCGGGCAGGGTACTGTAGGACTGGAAATATTTGATCAACTTGAGAATATTGACGCGGTATTGGTACCCATTGGCGGAGGCGGATTGATTTCCGGAATTGCTATTGCATTAAAGGCAATGAATCCCCACATCCGCATTATTGGAGTTGAAGCTGATGGCGCTCAATCCATGAAGGTTTCTATTGAAGCCAAAGAGCCTACCATGATGAATTCTGCCAATACCATTGCTGATGGGATCGCGGTGAAATCACCGGGCACCCTCACTTATGAAATCGCTAAAAACCTGGTAGATGATTTTGTAGTGGTAAACGATGCTGAAATGGCCTATACAACTTACCAGATGCTACAGAGGTGCAAGATTCTGGCTGAACCGTCAGGAGTGGCTGCTATGGCTGCTATACTGTTTAATAAAGTTGGTCTAAAGGGCAAGAATGTCGTTCCGGTAATCAGTGGTGGTAATATCAATATGACCATTCTGGAACAGATCCTTGAAAAAGGAGTTATGGATATAGGTTTAAGAGCTCGTATCCAGGTGCTGATCCCTGACCAGTCCGGTATGCTCAGGGGTATTATTTCAATCCTTGAAAAAGTCAGAGCCAGCATCCATGATATTTATCATGAGCGTTCCATTACCAGTGTTCCTGTCGGTTATGTTATGGTCACCATTACTTTCAACCTCCAGGATACTACCCAGTTGCCTACCATCCTTGCTGAACTTGATAAAAAAGGTATGAGTTACCA
>JBAXYX010000003.1:0-48567 GCA_041670625.1 Lentimicrobiaceae bacterium
CTTACAGGAACCAAAATCTGTCCCCGACTCACTCTGAACTACCGTAACCAATGGCCGTCTATACCCGGCACATTTGTCAGTTATGCAGCTTCATATGACCAATATGTCACAAACGTATCCGGAGGGCTTGGATTATTAGCCATGTCAGAAAACATGGCAGATGGTGCAATGACTAACAACAGCGTAAGCGGTATTTATTCATTCAGGATGGAATTAGCCAAAAGGATGACTCTTAATGCCGGTTTTCAGGCTACTTACATGCAAAGTAAACTTAACTGGAGTAAATTTATATTTGAAGACCAGCTTTTAGCAAGTAACGGTACTGTAGTGCCTATCACACAGGAATCACCTCCTGACCGTATGACTGTTGGACTTTTAGATTTTTCAGCAGGATTGCTTTTCGGTTATAATGAACGTTTATATGGAGGAATTGCCGTAAGCCACCTGACTCAGCCCGATAATTCATTTTATAGTAATGGCCAAAGCCAGCTTGACATGAAAATAACCGCTCATGCAGGTGCCTTATTTGGATTGCGCGACGGCTTGCGGTCAGTTGAAGTAGAAGATCTGAGTATCTCTCCCAATTTCATGTATCAGCAGCAGGGTGAATTTCATCAACTCAATTTGGGGATATATTTGAATGTATACCCATTCGTTTTTGGAGGATGGCTCAGACATAACTTTGAAAACCCCGATGCAGTGATTGCACTGATTGGTTTTCAACAACCAAGATATAAAATCGGTTATAGTTACGACTATACGGTATCAGGCCTGACAAATTCCACAGGAGGTGCTCACGAAGTATCCTTAACCTGGCAATTTGATTGCCGTGAAAAAACTTTCAAACAAAAGGCAATAAAATGCCCCAGATTTTAGTTAACAATAACATCAAACAATAATACCTGAAATGATCAGCTACAGCAACAATTATCTGAAATTAATCATTTTCGCTTCCGCGGCTCTGATCTTGTCTTCCTGCCACAAGGAAGCATCACGCACTACCGGATGGGACTACAACAATGCCAAAAACGGAGGTTTTCAGGTTACCAAATATGGTAATGAACCCCTTGGACCGGGCCTTGTTATGATTGAAGGCGGTACCTTTACAATGGGCCGTACCAGTGATAACCCAATGTATGAATGGGATAACATAGCACGCAGAGTCACTGTTCCTTCCTTTTATATTGACGCCACCGAAGTAGCGAATGTTGATTATAATGAGTACCTATATTGGTTAAGCCGGGTTTTCGGAACTAACTATCCCGAAGTATACCATAAAGCACTCCCCGACACCCTCGTTTGGAGAGAAAAACTGGCTTATAATGAACCTTTGGTTGAAACTTATTTTCGTCACCCTGCCTACAGGAACTATCCTGTTGTCGGTGTGAGCTGGGTACAAGCTAACGAGTATTGCATGTGGCGTACTGACCGTGTTAATGAAATGCTCCTTATTAAAGAAGGTATCCTTGACTTTGATCCAGATCAGATGGATCAGAATAACTTTAATACCGATGCCTACCTGGCCGGACAGTATGAAGGGCTCGTTAATAAACCTCTTAAAGATCTTAACCCAAGCAGCACCGGCGAACGCCGTGCCCGTATTGAAGATGGTATCCTTGCACCGAAGTACAGACTCCCGACTGAAGCTGAATGGGAATTTGCAGCATTAGGCCTCGTTGGAAACACCCTTTATGAACGCGTGGTAGAACGCCGTACTTATCCTTGGAATGGTACTGTTGTTCGTAGTGATGAAAAGAAATATTATGGTCAATTCCTTGCCAACTTTAAACGTGGCCGTGGTGACTATATGGGAGTTGCCGGTAGCCTGAACGATGGTTCTGACCTGCCTGCAGAAGTAGCTTCCTATTGGCCTAATGACTATGGTTTGTATAACATGGCCGGTAATGTTGCTGAATGGGTACTTGACGTTTATCGTCCTCTTTCATACGAAGATGTTGCTGATTATGCTCCATTCCGTGGAAATGTATTTAACACCAAAATGACTGACGAAGAAGGTTTCCTGGCACCTAAAGACAGCTTGGGCCGTATCCGGTACCGTAAGGTGACGGTTGAAGAAAGCAAAGATCGTTTTAACTACCGCAGCGCTGACCAGATCAATTATCTGGATGGCGACTACCAGTCAACCATTAACCCTGATTGGGCTACTCCTCCTGCTGATACGGTAAACACCACCAATATGATGTATGAATTCGGCAAAACTTCCCTTATCAGCGATAAGTCCAGAGTATATAAAGGCGGTTCATGGCGTGACCCTGCTTACTACCTTAGTCCTGCAACCAGACGTTATATGGATGAAAACCAGGCTACCAATTTCATTGGCTTCCGTTGTGCTATGGGTCGTGTAGGCGGTGCTTACTCAGGCAAGAAATAATTATCCAACTACCAGATACAAACAAAAAGTGCGGGTAATCCCGCACTTTTTGTTTTGATAAATTATAAATTAAGACGCCAGCGTGACGTCGGCATTAAAGAGACGCCAACGTACGTATGCAACAGGGAGACGGTAGCGTGGCGCCTTCATGAGGGAGACGCCAGCGTGACGTATGAAACAGGGAGACACCAGCCTGGCGTCTGTACTAACTGGTAGTATTGGGGGACTTGCCTGGCAGTGTAACGAAATAGCAGTATTTTAGCACAGGACGGTTGATTTAATCAAAATACCTGCAATGCCATTTACATTTTTCCTAAATTTGAGTTTTCATATCGTACCTGTTACTGAATTCTAAGAGACATGACTATAACTTCTGCTACTGAACTGCTTATCAAATTTAAGAAACACCCGTTTATCAGTACCGACTCACGCAAAGTAATGCCCGGTAGTTTGTTTTTCGCATTGAAGGGTGATAAATTCAATGCCAACCTGTTTTCAGCCACTGCTTTGGAGAACGGAGCTGCTTATGCCATTATAGATGACCCTGCCCAATATTCCGGCGAACGCACGCTATTGGTGAAGGATGTGCTTGAATCATTACAGGAGCTCGCTTCACTTTACCGTTCGGAACTTAAAATCCCCATCATAGGCATCACCGGTACCAATGGAAAGACGACTACAAAGGAACTGGTAGCAACAGCTTTATCTGCTCGTTATAAAACGCTGTCAACTCCTGGTAACTTCAATAATCATATCGGGGTCCCCCTTACGCTGTTATCCATCAAACCCGACACTGAGATTGCTGTGGTTGAAATGGGTGCAAATCATCCTGGCGAAATCACCTCACTGTGCCACATTGCCCGACCTACCCACGGACTGATAACCAATATCGGCAAAGCACATCTGGAAGGCTTTGGTAATTTCCAGGGGGTAATAAAAGCAAAAAAGGAACTATACGATTATCTGGATCAATATGGCGGACGGGTTTTTGTTAACAGTGGTAATGAACTACTGATGCAACTATCAGAAAACAGCCACCGGGTTACCTATGGCACCCGAAGTGATGATACCGTGCAGGGAACGCCGGTATCAGAAGAGAGCTTTTTGAAGATTAACATGGAGAAGCCCCTGAAGTCAGTGATCACCACAAACCTGGCAGGAAGCTATAATTTCGAGAATGCAATGGCCGCTTTCTGTATTGCCAATCATTTTAAGGTAAAACCTGACCTGGCGATTGCTGCTATATCAGCTTATGTACCGGGAATGAACCGTTCACAGGTGGTTCATTCAGGTTCCAATACCCTTATTCTGGATGCTTATAATGCCAACCCTTCAAGTATGAAGGCGGCCATTGACAACTTTAACCATCTTAAAGCCGGCAATAAAATTCTGATTCTTGGTGATATGTTTGAGCTTGGACCGGACTCACCGGTTGAACACAGGGCAATCCTTGATTTGATTGCTCAACATCAATACCGGAAAGTAATTACGGCAGGGCCTATTTTCTACCAGGTTGCCGAAGGCTTTAAAGACGTTGAATGTTATGCTACAACCGGCGAATTAAAAGAAGCACTAACCCGACATCCGCTCCATGACTCCACCATCCTGATTAAAGGATCAAGAGGAATGATGATGGAAACGATTGTTGATATACTCTGATTATGAAAAAGAACTTTGAAGTTATCGGTTTAATGTCGGGCACTTCGCTTGATGGGCTGGATATTGCTTTTTGCGAATTCAGGTTAAACAACAATAAATGGGAATTTGATATCATACAAGCAGAAACCGAAGCATACTCACAGGTATGGATCAATTTGCTCCGTGAAGCGCCCTTGCTTGATGGTTTGAGCCTTACACAGTTAAATGTATCCTATGGCCACTGGATTGGCCAGACCGTGAACCAGTTTATCAGGAAATATAGGATTCAGCCCAAACTGATTGCCAGTCACGGGCATACCATATTCCATCGTCCGCAGGAGAGGATGACTCTTCAAATAGGCAGTGGTGCAGCTATTGCAGCCGAAACCGGTATCATCACGGTCAATGATTTCAGGTCACTTGATATTGCCTATGGAGGACAAGGTGCTCCCCTGGTCCCGATTGGTGATAAGCTACTGTTTAGCGATTATAATGCCTGCGTAAATATTGGAGGATTCGCCAATATATCATTCGATTCCCCTACAGGAGAAAGAACAGCTTATGATATTTGCCCGACTAATATTGTGCTTAATTCACTGGCTGAAAAGCTCGGAGCGCCATTTGATGCATCAGGATTGATTGCGCAAGGCGGAAAATGCGACAGTAAGCTATTGAAGAAGCTGGATGATTTGGATTTTTACAAGAAACGAGGGCCTAAATCATTGGGAAGGGAATGGGTTGAAAAGATGATCCTGCCCCTGATCAATGAAAGCAACCTGAGTGTTGAAGACCTGCTGGCTACCTATACCACTCATGCTGCAGGACAAATCAGCCGGAACCTTCCAACCATGCCGGGTTCTAAGGCAATCATCACGGGAGGCGGTGCATACAACACTTTCCTCATCAAAAAAATAGCTGAGCAGTCCTCCTGCCGGGTCATCATTCCTGAATCCGGGATTATTAACTTCAAAGAGTCACTTATTTTTGCATTCCTTGGGGTGCTCAGAATGGAAGGAAGGGTAAATTGCCTGGCTGATGCAACCGGTGCACGTTGTAACAGTTCATCAGGCTCTGTACACCTGCCGAAAGCCGGTGAATGTATATGATTAAGAATTAAGTAGCGATTCATGAATACCAAATAACCGGCTAAACAGGTTTCATACATTGCAATAAAAAAGGTCGTGCCTGTTTATTATACCGACACGACCTTATTTATGATAAGCCGGGTTATGATACCCTATCCCTCTCCATCATGATGTTTTATTTTATTTCATTTTCATGTTCTTATTCATGCCAGGATTGGCTTCCATGTTCATGCCCATTTTGCAATTCTGCATATCCATGCCCATCTTACATTTTGGCATACCCATGCCCATTTTACAGTTTTGCATATTCATACCCCCGCAATCATGGTTTGGTCCCATTCCTTGTGAGTGATGACTATTGAACCATAATTTCTGTTCATCTGTTAGTTTTGATTTTACTGCCTGCATATGAGCTTCTTTTTCCTTCATCAAGTCACCCTTGATCGCGATAAATTCATCGATAGTTTGATTTATCGCTTTTGTATCCGGTCTGTCGGCCAGTCGCAGCGTATTCAGTGCAGCCTTCTTCTCTTCAAGTTTAGCCTGGAAGAGCATCATTTTTTTCTGATGTTCCAGTCGGAGATCCTTTAAAGCTGCACGCTGGGAATCCGTAAGGTCAGGAATCATACACCCCGATTCAAAGGTTGCATTTATTTGGTCATCTTTCTGCACCTGGGCCTGAAGAGTATTAACTCCTGCAAAGGACGCGATGAGCAAAAAAGATGCGATCAGTAAGAAATTTTGTTTTTTCATAGTATTAACGTTTAAAGGATTATTGATCATTCTGCATTAATGATGATTTAAAAAGATTGATGACACCAAATATTTATGGTTCACGGATTATGATTGATTAGGAATATCATTAGTTTCTCTATGCTGTTGATGATTACACTTATGGATGGTTACTCTGAGATGTCTATTATTACGGGCAGTGTCGGTCTTCCATCATACGTGCTTTCCCTCTCTGAGATCGGTTATCATGTTCGTTATTACCATTAAACATTTCAAGATAGAAACTGTTCAGCTTTTTCATTTGTTCAGGGGTTGAAATAGCTCTCACCTCCATCATATGCCGATAGGTACATTGTTTGATAAGTGTATGTATATCACCTATTTGAATGCATAGATGTTGGCACAAAGCAGTATCGGGGTTAGCAGAAGTTGCCTCCATGATCATGCGACTGTTCAACTGATGGAGTTGTTTACGCAACGGGTCAACATTATCGCGAAAATGCATACGTGACTGGTGGAAAAGCTTATTTTGCTTTTCGTTGAAACCGATTTCACGCACCATAAAGTGGTCTCTTTTTCCCATCATTCCCATGTGAGAGGTCTGTTCCTTTGTTTCATGCTTATTTAGCATTAAGCCCACGGTAAAAACAAAGGCAAGATTGAGAACCGTTAGCAAAAGTATCACAATCAGAAATAGTCGTTTACTTTCAAGTATCTTCATTTTTCTTCGGGATTTTCAAAATTAACATAATTGAGCATATTGGCATTTAAACCACTGAGATCAGACGACTGCATGGATATTTCCTGTTTATAGGACTCCATTTCAACAGGTGTTAAAGTATTTGTGATGAACAACTGACCTGCCCAGATACCGATCAACACTGCGGCAACGCCGGCCACCAGAGAGTAAGCAAGCTTAATAACCGGCCGCATAATAAAGAATGGCGTTTCCGAAGTTTTCCTTTGGAATGGTACAGTATGATGACGTCGCATGTCAATAGCCTTATAAAGTTGCGGATCAGCTTTTATTCTCCTCTCATTCATAATACCTTGTACTGCTTTTGAGTAATTATGGTAAAAATCGGTACATGAAGCACATCCTTCAAGATGTGATGCAAGGGCTGCTTCCTCTTCCATCGGAAGATCCCGCCATACTATGGAGCTTATTTTCACCTTACTTTCCTTACAGTTCATGCTGCGTTCCTTTTTATTGTTTGACACGATATTTAGCTTTTCCTTGCTCTTAATTATTCCTACCTTCTGTTTACGGTACCTTTTCTCCTGATGTTTTATGATTCTGTCTCTTAGTCTTTTCTGGTCCTCTGTTCCTAGTATCTCTCCGCTCTTGCGGTTCTGCTTTTCACTATTTCCTTTGTTACGCTTTCCTTTCATCTTTACTCTCTTCCAATTCTGTTCCTTGGCAACTCCTGTAGGTCTGTTAATCTTGTTCCTGTTCCTGTTTCTCTTCTTCGCTTTCGGGTTTACTTTATTCCTTCTCTTCTCTTTTTTATTTCTGATTATCCGAATTTCGTGCGGTTTTGCTTAAAAGGATTTCGAGAAATGGACTTTAACGAAAATAGTATATCAGCAATTTTTGAAGTTTCAGTTTAGCCCTGTGAATAAGTGATTCAACTGCAGAGTTACTAAGGTTCATGACTTCAGCAATTTCATTATAGGATAGTTCATCAATTTTATTGAGTGTAAACGCTACCCGCTGATTTTGTGGCAATGCGTCCATGGCCTTTTGAAGGACTTGCTTTTGCTCGTTGAGTTCCATTCCCTGCTCCAGGATAAAAGGTTCGGGTTTTCCATTTTCACTAAGAGAAAGAAAGTCGTCAACCTGATTCCACCACTTATTCCATTTATTACCCCTGATGAAGTTAAGGGACCTATTCACTGCAATCCGGTATATCCAGGTCCCGATTTTAGAGTCTCCGCGAAAGGTTTTTGCATGCTTAAATACCTCCAAAAAGACTTCCTGGGTGACATCTTCGGCATCATGAACATTATGCAATAAGCCGTTGCAGATATTAAACACTTTAACCTGGAATTCATCCACTAACTGCTTTTCAGCAAGCCGATCACCTGATTGTATCCTGCTTAGCAATTCAGTAGACTCTATACTATTCATTGGCTCTTTTAGTTGAAAACAGTATTATTATGACCATTAAATTAATGAAAACTTTCGCTCCCCTGACAATATTTTGCAGGTTTTTACTATTTTTGTACATTGAAGATGAAAGCTATCTCCACATTCATTAAAATACTGCAAAAGTTATCCTTAATCCTTCTTTTTGCAGCAACGTTGAATTTATCTTTACAGGTAAGTTTACCTACTCATGCCTATACGCATATGAGTACAGAATCGTCCTTTGATCAGCAGGAAATATGTCTTTTACCTTTCCGTGAAAAGGAATCAGCCCCTACAACACAATCACTTTGCAACCTGCAGACCATCGTTTTTACGGCCTTATTGAATCCCTGGCTTCCCCTGACAAAACCACTCATCAGGCAGGAGCTCTTTTTCAAACAGAACATTCATAGTTTTAAGGAATTTCCCTTCATAGTGTTGGTACACAAGCTTAGGATTTAGAATCTTGCTACCCTTGAATTTTTAAATTAACTTAAAGTACACACTTATTAAATCTTAAAACAATGTCTGAAAATCAATCAGAAGGATCAGGTAGTACCGGATTTAAACCCTTTTTAGTTGTATTCGGTATTTTAGTCGTAATAATATTATTAGCTAAATTTTTGTACGACAAACTGATGTAAACAGAAATAATTATCATACAAAAGCAGGACAGCCATACTCAGTCCTGCTTTTTTTTTCAACCTACCTCATCAGTCTTAATCCTTTTATCACCACCCAACCTTTTACTTTCATTTTCCCAATTTATCTCTATCCTCCCCTTTACAACCATCCACCTCCTTACTATCTTGCTCCTATAACTATCACCCATCCTTTTGCCATCTTCCGCCCTAATATCATTGTTCTCCCCTTTACGACCATACACTTCCTTTCAGTCTTGCTCCTTTAACCACCACCCAACCTTGTACTAACGTCCACTCAATGTGTACAAACTATTTTAACCTATTAATAGCAGTGCCCCGCGGGACTTTTATAACCATTTCACTACCGAAATATTTCATTTAAAATAGTACCCAATAAAACCCACGCCAAACAAGGCTTTCAGAAGAAGTAACCAAATTACTTTCCTGCTCAAAAAAGATTTTTCAGATTATTCCATTTAAGCATCTATTCAATTGATATCCTGCGCATTAACGAATATTTTTCTGATACGCTCCTGCATATGTCCAAAAAGCCTCATATCAAGGTGATACTCTGCACGATACAGAGGTTTTAACTTTTGATATCGCCTGCTGAGTGTCCTGTATGAAATGGTCACGGGGTATGGCCTTAATTATTCAAATCTAAGCCATTTGGAATATCATTTATCGCAGACAAATCTTCAAAATAAAATCTTGACAAATCAATTCTGCGTTATCTAATTCTATCAGGGTACCCATTGAATTCTTCTTCCTTCAGGGTATCCCTTTAATTTCTCTTCATTCAGGGTATCCCTTTGAATTCTCTTCCTTCAGGATATCCATTGAATTCTTCTTCCTTCAGGGTATCCATTTACTTCGTCGGAATCTGTTACGTAACAAGAAATCTGGGAGTATTGCGGTTAAAAACAACCATCCTATAATAATTACCGTAAAGTCGAGTTAGTATTAACACTATATTGTTGAAAGTTTATTCCTGTTGTAAAGCAAAAAAGACAGAAATAACACTACTTTTACATCCAAATAATCCAAACACAATGATGTCAGGTATTCTCTTACAAATCACCCAACAAACTACAGCAATAGCAGATACGCTTACAAAGGTTGCTACAACTACACAACCAACTGAAATAAAATTGTCAATCTGGGAACTCGCCCTTAAAGGAGGGTGGATTATGATTCCGATAGCGCTTATGTCAGTGATTGCTATCTACATTTTTGTTGAACGGTACATTGTAATCAACAAGGCCAGCCATGAAGAGCATAATTTCATGAACAACATTCGTGATTTCATCCATAGCGGCCGGATTGATTCAGCTCTCTCATTATGTAAGAATAATCAAACACCTATAGCACGTATGATTGAAAAAGGAATTATCAGGATTGGTAAGCCTTTAAATGATATCAGTACAGCCATTGAAACAGTAGGCAAACTTGAAGTTGCCAAACTTGAAAAGACCATGCCTACCCTTGCAACTATTGCAGGTGCAGCACCTATGCTGGGCTTTCTGGGAACAGTAACCGGTATGGTACAGGCCTTTTATGATATGGCAATGGCCGGTAATAATATTGATATTGCCCTGTTATCAAATGGGATATACGAGGCTATGATCACTACTGTTGCAGGCTTAATTGTCGGGATTATTGCCTATATCTGCTATAATACTCTGGTAGCCAAAGTGGAGAATGTAGTGTTTGTGCTTGAAGCACGAAGCACTGAATTCATGGACCTGTTGCATGAACCCGCATCCTGAACAGGAACTGATTGCCTTTTCATTTAACCTGATAATTTAAGACGATGGCTATACATTCAAAGAATAAAATAAGTACTGCGTTCAGCATGTCATCCATGTCGGACCTGGTATTCCTGTTGTTGATTTTTTTCATGCTTACCTCTACTCTGGTTGCGCCGAACGCTATCAAGTTACTTTTACCCTCCAGTACCAGTAAAACCATGGCAAAACAAACTGTTACGGTTTACATTGATCCTGATTACAAATATTATGTTGAGGAAAACCCTGTTTCGGCAGAGTTTTTGATAGAGACATTAGGAGCAAAGCTTCAGGGTCAGAGTGAAGCAACGGTTGTATTGAGAGCTGACCAGTCTGTTCCCGTTCAATATGTGGTTACCCTGATTGATGCAATCAACAGTATAAATGAAATGACAAAGTCCAGGCATAAAGTAATTTTAGCTACCAGACCAGTTAAATAAAGAACCATAAAGACAGATATGCCGGTTAAAAAAGTATTGAAGCTAGCCGATACCGATATAATGAGTTTTAAAGCTAGTCGATAAGTGAAAAAATATTAAGAGGATATGCGATTTGAGAAGGACAAAATAAAAGGATTATTAGGCACGATAGTTTTTCATGCCCTGCTGTTGGTTGTCCTTTTACTGGTAGCTCTTCACACCCCGTTACCCTTACCTGCAGAAGGTGGTGTAGAAGTAAACCTGGGCTCTTCAGATGACGGTATGGGGAATATTCAACCTGATGAGTTGTCTATGGCTCTGTCTGCATCTCCGCCTCCTTCAGCAACCTCCACTTCTGATGAGATGTTGACTCAGGAAACAGACGAAGCGCCTGCTCTTGAACCTAAAAAAGCGACCAAACCTAAGCAGGTTAAAAAGACGGAAACAAAACAAGTGGCAAAGGCTGAACCTATTCAGGCTCCTCAACCTAAAGTAGACACCAGAGCATTGTTCCCTGGCAAAGGTACTACCACAGGCAAAGGTGGTAATGAAGGAATAACAGGCAAGCCAGGCGACCAGGGAAAAGTTTTTGGTGATCCCAATGCCAAAGGATATGATGGTACCGGAGGCTCAGGTGGCGGAAAGGGAACCGGGACAGGCAGTGGTATTTCATTTGACCTGAGTGGCAGAAAATCACGTGATATTCCTCGCCCATCTAAACAATTTAAGGATGGCGGAACCGTGGTAGTAACAATATTCGTTAACAGGGCCGGCCAGGTAACCCGTGTAATTACAGGCACTAAAGGAACCACTACATCAAGCTTGCAACTTCGCCAACTTGCTGAACAAGCAGCTAAAAAGGCTACATTCAGCCCTAAAGAAGATGCCCCTGAAGAACAAAAAGGTACTATCACTTACATTTTTGAGTTAAACTGAAAATCGTATGAATTACCAACAAGCACTGGACTATATGTTCAGTCAACTCCCAATGTTTCACCGTGTAGGAGCTCCTGCTTATAAAGCTGATTTAAAGAACACCATTGCCTTATGCGAATTAACCGGATATCCTTTCCACCATTATAAAACAATCCATATTGCAGGTACTAATGGTAAAGGATCCGTTTCACATATGCTTTCATCTATTCTGCAAGAGTCAGGAGCTAAAACGGGCCTTTTCACCTCGCCCCATCTTATTGATTTCAGAGAACGAATAAAGGTGAATGGTGAAATGATCAGTCATTCGTACGTAATTGAATTCATTGAAAAGTACCGTGATCAGTTTGCTGTTATCAAGCCCTCCTTCTTTGAAATGACATTTGCCCTTGCCATGTGCTGGTTCAAGGAACAGAAAGTTGATTATGCTGTAGTTGAAACCGGACTGGGAGGTCGGTTGGATTCAACAAATGTTATCATTCCTGAACTGTCAGTCATCACTAATATTGGCTTTGACCATATGCAATTCCTTGGAAATACCCTGAAGGAAATCGCGTATGAAAAAGCAGGAATCATTAAGCCGGGCATCCCGGTAGTCATTGGTGAAAGTAATCCGGAGACGGATGAGGTATTTCTCAATAAAGCCTATGAATGCAACAGCTTGATAACTTTTGCCGACCAAATTATCAGGTTAACAAAGTTAAGCGACCATCAATCAGGATTTCTTACACTATCAGCTTCAGTAACTGAACCAACCCTGGCAACCGAAAGGGAAATAACAATTATTAAATCACCCCTTGTAGAAAATCAGAATGACGCCACAGTGAAGAGTATCCTTGCAGAAAATCAAGATGGTTCCACATTTAGACCTCTTCATACAGAGAATCAGGATGGCTCCACACTTAAGTCTTTCCCTTCAGCTCATATGGAACCTCTGATAATTGAATCACCTTTAACCGGTGATTACCAGGAAAAGAATATCGCCACAGTGCTTGCTTGTACCCATATCATGCTGAAACAGTCCATTATAGGTGATAGCAATGTAATCGTAAAAGGCATTAAGAATACTCTGTTGAACACTGGATTTCAGGGCCGCTGGCAAATATTGCAAAAGGAACCACTCACCATTTGTGATATCGGACACAATCCACACGGGTTGGCTTATGTAGTCAAACAGTTGAAAAACCAAAAGTACAATCAACTTCATTTCGTATTAGGGGTAGTAAATGACAAGGATATTGACACCATGTTAACCATGCTGCCCGTTGATGCCATCTATTATTATTGTAAAGCTAATATTCCCCGCGGTCTGGATGCTGATATCTTAAAAGAGAAGGCCACCATGGTCGGCTTGCAAGGCAATAGTTATTCTTCTGTAGCCGAAGCTTACAAATCAGCGTTTAAGAATGCCGGTGAAGAGGATTTAATCTTTATTGGAGGCAGTGCTTTTGTAGTTGCTGAAGTGCTTCCATCTTTCCAAACAGCATGAACTCATGATTTACCCATGTTCAGCCACCCGTAACAAGATGAAAAACACTAACATCATCACCCTCCGTAATGGTCTTTGAATCATAATCCTTATGCTGTACCAGAATGCCGTTGACTTTAATGACCAGCAACTTCCAGGTAAAATTCTTTATTGCCAATAACTCATTAACCGTAACTTGTTCCCGGTCAATAGTCTCATTGCGGTTGTTCAAAATGATTTTCATGCTTATTGTTCAAAATTTACCATTAATAGTTCTAGCACTTCATTGGCTTCCATATTGGATACTATACCTACTCTTGGTGCAATGAGCGGTGTGGTTTCAGAAATCTCAGAAATCTCATCACCACAAACAATTAAATTTTCAGACCTGTGTACCCTGAGCAAATCTGTTTTTCCCCATCCTGCCAGTCCAATGCCTGACACCAGTGGGATATCCGGCAATTGAAGCATAACCGTTTCAATAATCATAAGCTTCATTTCAGCGTTGTCAAAAGCTTCAACAATAACATCACATCCGGAATAAAGCTCAAAAATGTCAGATGAGAACAGTTGCTTATTGATATCTTTAACCATAATAGAAGGATCAATCCTTTGAATATTATCCTTTAAAGCATTGACCTTTAGCATACCCACCTGTTCAAGAAAGTAATACTGACGCTCCAGGTTTTCTTTTGTAACAATATCAAAATCTGCAATAATGAGTTTACCAACACCGGCCCTTGCTAAACTAACTGCGCATGTTGATCCAAGACCGCCACATCCGGCAATACCAACGGTACAATTATTTAAGTATGCTCTAACTCGCTCGGAATATGTCAATTCTATCTGGTGTTGAAAATTGATACTGTAATAAATAGACAACAAATATACAAAATATTAGCCATTATAGATTTACAGCACATTCAGGTCAGGTATTGACGGACTTAAACAAAGTAATGAATTCAATTTTCCAAATAACAGATGTTTGAATAATTATTTTTGCTTAACTAACTGATATGAAAGATGCTGCATAACGCTATTTTTCAGTGGCAATAGATAACCGTGTAGTATATTTTGTACATTTGTGATCCTGAATTTTTATAGAAAAAAGAAGTTCATTCATAATATTTAAAAATATAATAATTTTCAAGGGAAAGGGATCTGACACAATGAAGACATCACTGACACTTTTAAAAGAGTACACGTACGTTTGGGCACCCATTGACAGAGGATACAATAACCGTACTCTTTATGTTAATGTAGGAAACCATACAATCATGGAGAAGCCGGTTTCTCAGCAAATGAAAGATAAATTCATAGGAGGTAAGGGGTTTGGGCTGCGCTTATTATGGGATGCTACAAAACCAGATACCCGCTGGGATGATCCTGACAATGAAATAGTCATTTCAGGTGGCCCGGTCTGTGGTATTACTCAATATTCAGGAGCCGGAAAATCATTGCTGGTTACTATTTCTCCTCAAACAGATTCTGTTATGGATTCAAATGTTGGCGGTTTCTTTGGTCCTTTCCTCAAGTTTTCCGGCTTCGACGCATTGGAACTCCAAGGGAAATCTGAAAAAGATATCATCATTTACATTGATGGCAGAAATCACAAGATAAAAATATATGAAGACCCCGGTTTTGCGCCCGATACCCATATATTGGCCGAAGAGCTTGCCGAACAGTTTGCAGATGACGAAAAGGATAAACGTAATATTGGTATTGTTTCAACAGGAGCTGCAGCAGAGCATTCCCTGCTGGGTATGGTCAACTTTACTTTTTACGATGTCAAAAGGAAAAAGATCAGACTTAAGCAAGCTGGCCGTGGAGGAATTGGTACCGTTATGCGCAATAAGAAGATTAAAGCCATCGTTGCTCATGTTGAAGGCGTTACCGGTAACCTGAATAATGTGGCTGACCTTAAAGCCATAATGGAACGTGGCAGCACCTATCACAAAGAAATAAGAGATCTGGATGATTTACAGTGCCAGATGCGTAAAAAGGGTACCGCCAATATCGTGAATGTCATGAATGACTACGATTTACTTCCTACCCATAACTATAAGTTCGGCAGTCATATGGATGCTATCAAAATCCACAGCGACATACTCCGCGATAAGTACTTCACTTTGGGAATCCCTGATGGTTGCTGGATTGGTTGCAGCATGTCGTGTTCCAAGGGCGTGGATGACTTTGAACTTAAAACAGGACCTTATAAAGGACAAAAAGTCATTGTTGATGGTCCGGAATATGAAACAGCAGCAGGGCTGGGATCAAATATCGGCATTTTTGATTATGACGGAATTATTGAGGCAAACTTCTATTGCGACACATACGGCATTTGTACGATAACATGGGCAACTTCTGTTGCTTTCATTATGGAATGTTATGAGAATGGCATTCTTAACAAAGAAAGAACCGGAGGTCTGGATCTACATTTCGGCAACAAAGAGGCATCGCTTGAATTATTACATCAGCTTGCCAGAGGTGAAGGCTTTGGTAAAATTGCCGGGTTAGGTGTACATCGTATGAAAGCTTATTTCGTTGAGCATTATGGCGCAGACGAAAAATTCCTGAACGATATAGGAATGGAAAACAAGGGCTTGGAATATTCACAATACGTTTCAAAAGAGTCCCTTGCCCAGCAAGGCGGTTATGCAATGACCAACAAAGGCCCTCAGCATGACGAAGCCTGGGTTATTTTCATGGACATGGTAAATAATCAGCTCCCTACTTTTGAAGCCAAAGCGGAAGCCTTGCATTACTTCCCCATGTTCCGTACATGGTTCGGATTGATGGGATTGTGCAAACTACCCTGGAACGATGTGGTACCGGCAAATAACAAGGAAACAAGTGAGCCAAGTAAAGTCCCGGAACATGTTGACAATTATGTAGCGGTCTATAATGGTGTTACCGGAAACCATATTGATAAGGAAGAGTTGATCAGGCAATCTGAAAGGGTATATAACTTCCAGCGAGTGTTTAATATCAGGCGGGGTTATGGCTTGCGTAAAAATGATGCTCAGCCTTATCGCGCTGCCGGACCTGTTACTGAAGAAGAATATCTGTCAAGGCAAGAGAGGTACGACAAGCAATTAATAGATATACAAGGAATGGATCCATCAAAAATGACTCTTCAGGAAAAAATGCAGGCTACCCGCAAATACCGTGAAAGTCAGTATGAACTACTCCTGGATGCAGTTTATAAGAGAAGAGGCTGGACTCCAAATGGTGTTCCTACCATACAACACTTAAAAGAGCTGGGAATGGATCTACCTGAATTAATTGAAGTAGTTGCACCTCTGCAATAAATTTTCAGGATAAAGAGGTAAATAGGGATGCTTCTGAGTGAGCTGCAACTCGCATTGTGGCTTCTTAAGCTCCCTTTACTAACCCCTGGCAATGCTTTGGAAATAAGCTTTAATCCCTATTACAACTGTAGTAACACCTTCAGTCAACCCTCGGTAATGCTGATGTAACAAACTGAATATCTATTAATTAACAGCAGTTCATAATAATCAGAGAGCCCCGATGGGGCTCTCCTTTATTTTAATCACTTCCTATTGATTTTCATCAGGAAAAATTGCATTATTATGAAGCATCCGTTTCACCTAAACAAGTAATCTACTTTTTGATTAAAGACGTCAAAACAACTATTGGCAAGTATCCGTCTTCATAAACGGGTATTTAAAATCAGTAGCCGGTCGAAGGGTCTCTTTAATAGTCCTGGGGCTTGTCCACCGAATCAGGTTCATATAGCTACCGGCCTTGTCATTGGTCCCTGACTGTCGGGAACCTCCAAATGGTTGTTGTCCGACTACTGCTCCTGTTGGTTTATCATTATAGTATAGATTTCCAGCTGCATATTTAAGTGCCTGGCTTGTATCATTCAGCACATGACGATCATGAGCAAATATAGAACCGGTAAGTGCATAAGGCGAAGTTTCATCAACCAGCCTTACGGTTTCATCATAATCCTTATCCTTGTAAACATAAATAGTAAGTACAGGGCCGAATATTTCTTCCTCCATGGTTACATAATGAGGATTGGTAGTAAGGATTATGGTAGGTTCAATAAAATAGCCTTTAGATTTGTCTCCATTGCCACCAAAAATAACTTTAGCTTCTGTAGAATTTTTAGCATCATTGATATACTTCATAATCCTGTTGAAGGCGCTTTCTTCAATGACTGCATTAATAAAGTTGCCAAAGTCACGGACATCACCCATAGTGATTTGCATTAACATATCCCCCACTCTTTCACGTACTTCAGGCCACAGACTCTGAGGAATATAAGCTCTTGAAGCTGCAGAACATTTTTGTCCCTGGTATTCAAAAGAGCCTCTCACAAGTGCTGTCGACACTTCATCAACATCGGCCGACGGGTGAACCAATATAAAGTCTTTACCTCCGGTTTCACCCACAATCTTTGGATAGGACTTGTAATTCTGCAGATTCTTACCAGTCTGGTGCCATAATTGGTTAAAAGTATGGTTTGAACCCGTAAAATGCAATCCTGCAAAGTCTTTATGAGCAAAAGCAGTGTTTCCAATAACAGAACCCGGGCCCGGAATAAAGTTAATTACCCCGTCAGGTAAACCTGCTTCTTTATATATTTCCATCAGTACATAGTTAGAGAGCACAGAGGTAGAAGCCGGTTTCCAAAGACCGGTATTGCCCATTAACACTGGCGACATGTTGAGATTTGACGCAATAGAAGTGAAATTAAAAGGTGTAATTGACAGAATAAAGCCTTCAAGAGGCCTGTATTCAGTCCGGTTTATGATACCAGGTTCCGAATGAGGTTGATCATTATAAATCTCAGAAATATAATGAGCATTAAAGCGAAGGAAATCAATTGTTTCACATGCACTATCTATCTCTGCCTGGTAAGCATTTTTACTTTGGCCAAGCATAGTAGCTGCATTGAGACGTGCCCGGTATTTGGTTGAAATAAGTTCTGCAATCTTCAGTAAGACTGACAAACGTTCTACCCACGAAACTGATTCCCATTGTTTATGAGCTGCAATGGCTGCCTGAATGGCCATATTAACTTCTTTTTCAGATGCCTTATGGAAATGACCCAAAATATGACCATGGTCATGAGGCATAACAACAGGTTCTGTATTTCCTGTCCGGATTTCTTTTCCTCCAATAATCAACGGAATATCCATTTGTGTAGAGGCAAGATATTCAAGTTCAACCTGTAGGTCTTTCTTCTCCTTTGATCCTGGCGAATAGCTGTTTACGGTCTCATTTTTAGGATAATCGAATACGAAAAGGGCATTGTTCATTGCTGAAAATATTTATTAGTGATTGTTAATAATTTTGATTAAACAGAGGCTTGAACCGTTTGTTCACACTATGGAGAGACCTCTACCGTTATGCACACATATTCATGTCGACAAATGTACAATAGTTTATTGGACCTGCAACCATTAGTTTATGCTGTTATTCCCGTAACGAGCAAAAGGGAATGAGGCTATTCTGTCATTTCAATAGGATCAAAGAAAACATAAGGTAACCGTGCCTTATCAGTACCAGTCCAAGTAAACATGCAAAGACATAAACCCGTACCTAAGAGCCTAAACATTACAGTTAAGTATTAATTAAGCATAAGCAGTGGAGGCAAAATAAAAATAAATTAACTTTGTGTTATGAACAGCTAAATATATCGGCAGATGGAAGCATACGATCAATTACAGCTAAATTATAAGATTTGGTTCAGTGATAAAAACGGTAAGGGACTTTTGGGCGATGGCAAATGGAAAATTCTGAAAGCTATTGATGAAACCGGATCACTCACCGCTGCATGTGAAAAGTTGGGATTAACTTACCGGCGCACGTGGAATGATTTGAAAAGCATTGAAGAAAAACTTGGTTTTACGCTTCTTGAAACAAGTCGTGGAGGTGCTGAAGGAGGTAGTACCAAAATAACAGCAGAAGGTAGAAACCTTATTCAGGCTTTTGACCACTTTCATGAAAAAGTGGACACCTTAATGCAGGAACATTTTGATCAAATGCTTAAAGAATTAAAGAAAAAATGAAAGTATCAAGACTAGTATTACTGTTGGTCTCCTTAATTACCATTGCAGGTTGTGGACCACAAAAGCAGGAAAGCAAAAAAGGATTGCAGGGTGAACTGATCATTTTCCATGCCGGCAGCTTAAGTATTCCTATTAAAGCCTTAGCTGATTCGTTCAATGTACTAAATCCTGATTTAAAAATTAAGCCGGAAGCAGCCGGAAGCCTCTCCTGTATAAGACTAATAACTGATGTTAAACGTCCATGTGATATTCTTGCATCGGCTGATTATTTGTTAATCGACAAATTAATGATCCCTGAATATGCTTCATGGAATTTAAAGTTTGCCGTTAATGAAATGGCCATTGTTTATAGTCCGCAATCAAAAGATAAAGATAAAATTACCACTAAAAACTGGCCATCCATACTTCAGCAAGATAATATCAGAATAGGCCGGTCAGATCCCAATTCTGATCCTTGCGGATATCGAACGGTAATAGCATTAAAATTGGCCGAAAAGATCACCGGTAAAACTAACCTTGCACATGACTTGTTAGCCAAGGATAATGAATTTATCCGACCAAAGGAAGTTGATTTACTGGCATTATTGGAAACCAATACTGTTGATTATATCTTCTTATATAAGTCAGTCGCTGAGCAACATCATTTGCCATATCTTACCTTATCAGACAGTATGAATTTGGGAAATCCTAAACTTGCAAACTGGTATGAGACGGTTTCAATACAAATACCCGGCAACTCACCAAAAGAAATGATAACGCAAACTGGTGAAGCGATGGTATATGGAATTACAATTCCTAAAAATGCTCCAAACAAGGAAGCCGCAGAAGCATTTATTAAGTTTATTAAAAACGAGGGGCAAAATATCATAAAGGCTTGTTATCAAACGCCCATAACACCGCCCCAATTTACAGAAAAGAGTATTGTCCCACAATGGCTATAGTTATCCCGGATAGTATCAATATTGGCATTAACACCGGTGAGCAACTCCTAACGATCAATTATTTCTGAAGATAATATTTGTAAAGTTCTACTATTCCATCTCTAAGCTTCATTTTGGGAGTCCATCCTAAGCTGGTAAGTTTAGATATATCTAATAGTTTACGAGGAGTACCGTCCGGTTTGGAAGAATCAAAAAGAATATTGCCTTTAAATCCCACTATTCCTTTTATCATGAAAGCAAGATCATGAATACTAATTTCCTTTCCTGTGCCAATATTAATATGTGTATTCCTTACTTCCTCGTTAGTCTCACTTTTATTATGCGTATTTCTTACTTCCTTGTCAGTCTCAATATTATTGGCATTTCTACTTTCCTTTACAGCATCGGTATTGTTATGGGCATTCCTACTTTCTGTGACAGGTCCGGTATAGGTATTTGAGGCCTTGTTTTCCGTGTACTTCCTTTGTGTAATCAGATCTTTATAATCCAGGTTCGTCATGATATACACACAGGCATCAGCCATGTCATCACTCCATAGAAATTCGCGTAGCGGATTTCCTGTTCCCCATATATTTAAGCTGACTTTATTCTCAGTAAGCGACTCATCTTTCACTATCCCATACTTATTAAGATAGTTTATCATACTTTGATGGTCATCCGTAATGGATTCAGAATCAGACTTAAGCGTGTTTTTATGTTTTGAATCATTCTCCAATCTCAGGGTATTCTCAGGTCTTGAAGCGTTATCAGCTCTTAAGTTATTATCAGGTGTTGAAGCGTTTTCAGTGCTTAAGGTGTTCTCAGTCCTGGAATCGTATCCAGATCCTAAGGCATTCTCAGGTCTTAAGGTGCTCTCCTGACTTAAGGTATTTGCAGACCTTGAGGAATTTTCAGACCTTGAGGAATTTATTGACGAGAATAATTCTAAATCTTTTCTGATTGCATCAAAGTTACCATCTTCTAATAATTTACTTAAATGCATTTTCCTTATTAACGCGGGCAATACGTGTGAATTTTCCAGGTGGAAATTGTCATTGGGGCCAAAAAGATTAGTAGGCATCACTGAAATAAAGTTGGTACCATACTGAAAATTATAAGCTTCACACATTTTCATTCCTGCAATCTTAGCTAATGCATATGGCTCATTGGTGTACTCTAAAGAACTGGTTAACAAATACTCTTCCTGCATAGGTTGAGGTGCATTCTTAGGGTAAACACAGCTACTGCCCAGAAATAGCAACTTTTTTACACCATTTAAGTATGCCTGGTGTATCACGTTGTTCTGTATCTGTAAATTCTCGTAAATAAACTGTGCTCTGTAAATACTATTAGCCATGATTCCACCAACTTTAGCAGCAGCCAGAAACACGAATTCAGGCTTTTCTTCCTTGAAAAATGCAGCAACAGCATTAAAATCTTTTAAATCAAGCTCAGCATGTGTACGAGTTATCAGGTTAGTAAATCCTTTTTCTTTAAGATTTTTCAAGATAGCACTACCTACCAAGCCTCTATGTCCGGCGACGTATATTTTACTTTCAGGTTTCATTACAGTTTATCCAGCTCTTAGTTATTCAAAGTAGTTTAAGGTAGCGTGGCCACCATCCTGAAGGTATTTGTCTCTCTTCATCATTTTTAAATCACCTTCCATCATGTCATTTATTAAACCATTCAGGTCATAATCAGGTTTCCATCTCAGGACTTTTTTAGCTTTTGAAGGATCACCTATTAACAATTCAACTTCAGTAGGCCTAAAATAAGCAGGGTCAACGCAAAGCACTTCCTTGCCTTGTTCCAGTTGATATTCCGGATTGTTACAGCTGACCACATAAGCTTTTTCATTCATACCTTTACCTTCAAACTTAAGTTCTATACCAATATATTTAAAGGCCAGGCGAACAAACTCCCTGACTTCAGTTGTAACACCGGTTGCAATAACAAAATCATCCGGTTTATCTTGTTGCAGTATCAGGTACATTGCTTTAACATAGTCTTTAGCATGCCCCCAGTCTCGTTTAGCCGAGAGGTTACCGAGGTATAGCTTATCCTGCATACCCAAGCCTATTCGGGAGACCGCCATGGTTATTTTACGAGTTACAAAAGTTTCACCCCGAATAGGAGATTCATGGTTAAACATGATTCCATTGGAAGCGAAAATTCCATAAGCTTCACGATAGTTTACGGTAATCCAATATGCATACAGTTTAGCAACTGCATAGGGACTTCTTGGATAAAAAGCCGTTTTTTCGTTCTGTGGGACTTCTTGTACCAAGCCATACAATTCACTGGTAGAAGCCTGGTATAGACGAGTCTTTTTCACTAGTCCCAATAACCTGATTGCTTCAAGTAAACGCAAGATTCCTATCCCGTCAGCATTTGCAGTGTATTCAGGTGAATCAAAGCTAACCTTTACATGCGACATGGCAGCCAGATTGTAAATTTCATCAGGTTGCACTTCCTGTACTATCCTGATAAGGTTCGAGGAATCAGTCATATCTCCATAGTGTAGAACAAAATTACGATCTGCCACATGTGGGTCCTGATAAAGATGATCTATTCTATCAGTGTTAAAAAGTGAACTTCTGCGTTTAAGTCCATGTACTTCATAACCTTTTTTCAACAGGAACTCTGCCAGATATGCGCCATCCTGACCAGTAATTCCTGTAATAAGTGCTACTTTAGTTGACATAATTAAATTTTGAAAACAGTAATATTATAAGGGTAAATACACCACAAACATACGCAATTATGGTTTCTTAAAAGCATATAGAGTAAACAAATGAAACGTCATTTCCCATTATTTGTTCTACCCATACTTACCATGACCTGTAAAATACTAACTTTGCTTTGCATAGTTATCTATAGTCTCAAAAAATGAAACATAGAACATTTTACCTTATTTCTCATTTTCTGGGCGCATTAATTCTGCTTTTTATTGCTGCTCCAATCATTGGGATGATTACTAAAACAGGATATCAAGATGTTTTTGAAACAGCACAGGATAAAGAAGTTCTGAACAGTATATGGCTATCGGTCAGTGCCAGTTTGATCGCCACTATTGTTTTCTCTATGTTGTCGATGCCTTTTGCATGGTTACTAGCCAGACGGAAGTTCTTTTTCAAACGTTTCATATTAGGTTTGATCGATCTACCCATCATTATTCCGCATACTGCTGCCGGAATCGCATTATTGGGAATAGTTTCACGTAATAGCGCATTGGGTAAAATGGCTGCAAGTATAGGGCTGGATTTTGTTGGTCACCCGGCAGGCATTGTAATTGCTATGGCCTTTGTAAGTCTTCCTTTCTTTTTAAATTCAGCCCGTGAAGGTTTTAGCCAGGTACCTGACCGCTTGGAAAAAGCAGCTTTAAACTTGGGGGTTAATCCTTTTCGCGTTTTCCTTACTGTTTCTATTCCTCTTGCTTCCCGCCATATTGTTACAGGAGCCGTAATGATGTTTGCCAGGGGTATCAGTGAGTTCGGTGCTGTAGTAATCATTGCATACTACCCCATGACCGCTTCCGTACTCATATTTGAACGATTCAGTTCATTTGGGTTACAGTATGCCAGGCCCGCAGCAGTAATCCTGATCATCGTAACCATAAGTTTATTCTTGTTAATGCGTCTGTTCTCTAAAGATCCTGAAAATGCTCGAAATTAGGAATCTTTATAAGAAATTCAATCGCTTTGCAATGGAGGATGTCAACTTGTCAGTCTTACCTTCTGATTATCATATCCTGCTTGGTGAAAGTGGATCGGGCAAATCGGTACTATTGGAACTGATTGCCGGGATCACCCCTGTTGATAGCGGAACTATTACTCTTTTTGGAAAGGACATCACCTATATATCAACGGGTAAAAGAAGAACAGGCCTCATTTTCCAATCGCCTGCTATCTTTCCTCATTTAACCGTCGCACAAAATATCGCTTTTCCCCTCTTCCGATTAAATGCTGCCGCCAAATATGAGAGGGTAAAACAACTGGCAGATGCAATGGGAATCGTGCACTTGCTTAATCAAAAATCAACCATTTTATCCGGTGGCGAATTGCAAAGAGTCGCTCTTGCCCGAATTCTTGCATCTGAACCGCTCATTCTTCTTCTTGACGAACCCTTATCAGCAATTGACACTTCTATGAAAGCTGATTTGCGTGGTCTGCTCAGAAGTCTTAATAAACGAGGATTACCGGTTTTGCATGTAACCCATGACTTTGAAGAAGCGGTGGCTCTCGGCAACAAGATTGCTATTATTGACAAAGGACACATTGTTCAATCGGGTACTACACAAGAAGTAATTGATAACCCAAAAACAACTTTCTCAGCCAGTTTTACAGGTGAAAGGAACTTTTTTAAAGGAATAATTCGAGATAACCTAATGGTTATTCCCGACAAATTGAATCGTAAAATAACCATTAAACTTGGTGAGTCTTTTCAATCAGATGAAGCAAGTGTACTCATTCGCAGTAAGCATATTACCATTGCTTTGCAGGAACCTGAATTAAGCAATCTTAACAATTTCAAGGGGGTAATATCAGCTATAAATCCCAAGAAAGATGGCTACCAGATTTGTATTGACACAGGGTTAAATCTATATGCCTATATCACAGATGAATCATTTGACAAGATGCATTTGAGCGAAGGCACTATAGTATGGGCCAGTTTTAAAGCTTCCGCAGTGGAAGTAATCTTATGACCGATCCACGTAATTTCATCAGTAATGTGAGTGATTTTAATAACCCCGTCCTCATTGACCATCATCTGTTGATTATTGGAGGTTCCGGTAGAAATGTAGGAAAAACTACACTCGCCCTTGAAATTATCAGGAAATACGCTAAAACTGTGAATTTAACCGGACTTAAAATATCTTCCCATAACAATCAGGACAAAGCGTTTCACGGATCGCATCATCCTATGGATGTCCATAATTTTTCCATTTGGGTTGAAACCTGCCTTAATGATAACAAGGATACCGCCCGAATGATATTTGCCGGTGCAAAACAGTCATTTTATATCGAATCTCCTGATACCCTGATTTATGAATCGTACATGAAGTTCAATGAGCTTTATAAACCTGTGGGACCCATTATCTGTGAATCAAAAAGCCTTAGGAAATTTGTCAAACCCGGTCTCTTCATTTTCCTTGTTGATCCATTAAAGGGAAAAGATCATACCCATGAATATGAAGCAGTTGCTGATTATGTGCATTACTTTAACCCGATCATACCGTCCTTTAATGACCTTGTTGATCAAATAGAATATATCAACACAGGCTGGAAATTAAAACATAGTCCGTAATACAACCTGTTCCTCTATCTGAAAGTCTACATCTCGCTCCTAATACACAGGCATCCGATAATATAGTATTCCTCTGGTACTCTGCAAGCATCAGGTAAATAGCACCTCAATCATCTTAAAAAGCATCTGGTAAGATGATATCTCGCTAATAAAATACCACTTCTGTCCCGGGATGTAATCCTTTAAACTTTTGGATTTTCCTGTCTGACAGTCTGGTATTATGTACCCGCACCATCTTGAGGTGTTGATGCTTATCAAGCACTTTGAGGTTATTGATTCGCGTATTATAACAGTCTAGTTCCTCAAGATTTAAACAGTTTTCCAGCGGATCAAGTTTACTTACCTGGGTACCTGAAATATTCAGTTTTTTTAAATTCTTGAATCCCGATATGATATCAATATTATTTAATGGTGAATTGGAACAATTCAATTCTTCAAGTAACTTATGATTCATCAGCGGTGACAGGTCCGTAACAGGTGTGTCAGACAAATCAAGAACTTTTAACCGACTGGTTTTACTTAAAGGTGATAAATCCGTTAACTGTAGACTCGAAATATTAAGTATTTCAAGTCTGGCTAATACTGCCAGTGGCTTAATATCACTAATACTATTTACCCGACTGATATCTAATTCCTTTAATGATGATACCCTGTGCAATTGTTCACTTGCAGGCACCTCTCCTACTGCCTCAATGGTGTTAAATTCTTCCTTCCATTCCCTGGGCAATGCCTGCCACCATCCCTTCAAAAAAGCAGTCTGATAAATCACCAGTATTTCCGGTATACTATCCCACAGGCCATTAAGTTGTGCAGGCAATGATTCAACACCATCAGCGTATAAGAAGTCCAGGCGTTTAATATTACCCATTAAAGCGACGTTAGTAATGTTTGTTGAATCCATTCGTACCGAACGCAAACCCGATAGCTTAACCAATGGCGCAATATCAGTTACCATCGTATTTGAGAAATTAATATTCTGTAACCCTGTTAACCCGGTAATCGGTACAAGTTCTTTTACGGCTGTATAGGCAATGTTAAGTGATTTAAGGTCAAACAAATTCGCTAAAGGAGTCAAATCCGATACTCTTGTTCCTGACAGGTCCAATTCCTGAAGCGACGAAAGCTTATCTAAAGGAGAAAGGGTGCTTATTAACATATTGCCCGACACATTCAGGGCTTTAATAAATGATATTTCATGAAGTTGTTCCCTGGTTGGTGGATCTGACAATTGAATCAACCCTGAAAATATCTTCTTCCATGTATCAGGTATTTGTTGCCACCATGCCATCAATTCCTGCGATTCATATATTACTCTTACCTCAGGATGTGATTGCATAAATGCCAAAGCATCACTACGTTGTATGGATGATTTATCACAGTATACCATTTTTAACTTCGGCAGGTTTCCCAATGGGTTAAGTGAGCTTACAGCCGTATTGTCAAGAAAAATATTTTCAAGCGATCTCATTCCTGAAAGTGGTGACAAGTCAGTTATGTCAGTCTGATCAATTGACAATCTATTTAAATTCGACAGTCCTTGTATAGGAGTCAGAGTTGTAACCGGTGTTCTTGACACTTCCAGCACTTCTAATGACTTCATATCCTTTAACACTTCCAGGCTGTCAATTCGCAATCCGTTGATCTTAAGCTCACTTAGCTTCTTAAGGTTCTTTAAAATACTGATATCCGTCACCTTACTATCAGAGAGGTCAAGTACTTCCAGATTTTCAAAACCTTCAAGAGGTTCAATACTATTGACCAGGGTACCTGAAATATCCAGTACCCTTATTCTTGGCATATACTTTATAGGCTCAATGCTACTAATCAGACTTTGGCTGGCAACCAGAGTTTCAAGCTTCGAAAGGTTCCTGACAGGTTCAAGACTGGGTATATGTGCTTTAGTAATATCCAGATGTTTTAAAGCAGCAAATTCGCTTAAAGGATCAAGATTAAATATTCCATCAACATCTGTAAGGTTCAATTGCTCAGCTCTTAAAATACGTCTTAAATCAGCAAAAGCCCGCGCTGTATTGAACCTGATTGTGTCCACCAATATTAAAGTATCCTGATAATCTGAATGAACGGTTTCGTTAATCACATAATCATTATGAATAGTCGTTATATTTTTCAAATAAACAGAGTCATTCAATTTTGTGGAACCTGCTAAAAAGTCCCGCCACCCTTTATCCAATCCATTCCACCATTCAACAAGTTCTTGTTCTTCACTTGATTTGGTAGTGTATATACTAGCAATCTTTAAATCACGGTTTGCCTGGTCAAGATTTACTTCAATATATCGGGTAAGGTTATCATTTAATTGATTACCATCAATTGAAGTACCTTTGAGATTTCTGCTGGTCCTGATTTTAAAGAAGACTTCTCCAGATTCATTAAACTCCTGAGTTATTTCTTCAATAGTATATTTGAAGGTAACTGAAGTAAAGAAAAAATCTATGTCTTTGAGATATGCCTGCACATCCTTATTCGTAACCATATCTCTTTTTTCAACTAAATCATCCTCAATCTGAACTTTTTCATTTTTAAAGAACTTCAAATAGGACTGTTCTATGATAGTATGTTTATCCTTATACTCCGTTTGAGCAGAACCTAAAGTATTAAATGCTAATTCCATAAAGCTGACCAATTGCCTTGCCTGGCTTTCATAATTAACTAATTCCTCACCTGACAAAGCAGATTCCCTGGCAGGTTCCTTTTGGCAAAAAGCAGGTTTACAGATAAGGCTGAATAATATTATTGCAATAATACCAGGTCTATTCATGCATGATAAATTTGGTAACAACATTTTCTTCCTCTTTATTTATTTTCATCAGGTTTGAAATTAACCAGCCTGAGTTACCACCCGAACGGTTAAAGTCAGATATTTCAAAATACCAACCGGGAATTTGGAAGAAATGAAATTTAAGATTTGTAACAGACTGAAATTTAAGATTTCCCTTTTTTAGTTCATACAGAAACATTGACAGGTAATCCGGATCATGATCTTTTTCAATATACTGTTCAACATTGTCCTTGTCGTTAAAAACCCTTATCAAATTCATAAAGTCAATTTCATGACTCATAGGATGAATGAATTTGGGTGGTTCCGTTTGATTTGCAAATAAGCTCTTAAAGTGTTGGAAATAAACATTTGAGATCACCCATTTATAACCATGATTTTCTTCCTCAATTTTCATATAAAGGGTAATGTACTCTTCCTTTCCCTGGTAAAGGAATTTCGTTGTCACTTCAGCAAACCATCCTCCGTCATGAAAATCAATATATGCCGGATTATTACTATCCTCAATAAATTTGATAAATTTGTCCTTCAATGGATCAGTGATAGAAGCATTCTGCATATCAAAGAGCACATTCAGGTACTTGCTTCTCAGGGCAGGATTTCTGTAATTCTTATCTCCCTCATAATATCTTTCGCCCTTGGTACTCTCTTCGCCATTAAACCTTTTAAAGAACTGATTAACCTGTTTAGTGGAAGCATATAGCACACTTTCATCCCCCAACCTGCTGTTTAAATCCTGGGCACTGATAGTCATAAAAGGCACTACCACTATGAATATAACCAGCCATAAATGTTTCATCACCTGATAAGTTGAATTTAATAAGTTGAACTCATAAAAAAACAAAGGCTGCAACTATAGATAAAATTGCAGCCTTCATGAAATATCTATAATCATCCGGGCTTTGTTTCTGACACCCTGATATCACCGAGTAGTACATCCCAGAATCCAATTATCCTGCCTGAAATTTGTGTAGTCTTACGTTCCACATATACAGTAATATCTTTCTTTGTCACATCAACATAACGGAGTCCTTCTTCAGTCGTCCCTTCAAATCTCTGGTATATCGTGATTACTCCCACGTACCTTCCATCCGGTTGGCGTTCCAAATCGCTGATATATTGAATATTATACCATTCAATATTAACCTTGTCATAATTAAGGGCCATCAGTCTTTCAAGATATTCACGTACACCGTAATAATTCACCTCTTCACGGTTGATACTCGATACGCCCATCATTGCACCATCAGCAAACAGTTCAAGCGTGCGTTCAATTACCCTGTTGGCCTCTGACCAGGGAGTATCCTTATTACCAATTATACTGATATATTTGCTAAGGTCATGCACTTTTTCAAGTGCCAGTGAATCAATAGCCAATTTCCTTGACGGACTGATATTATCCTGCGCCAATAACTGATTAGAGCTAAACAGGAGAGCAAACAAACCGATGAATATTTTAAACTTTGTCATAAGTTCTTATTTTTTTTGGAGTTCAAGTTCTGTTATTTTTCCGTTTGAATCATAAACAGCATTAATGACCTTATTGGGTGACTTTTTCAGGTCTTTAATATACTCAAGGTACTTTTTAATAGTAGTAGGTTCATCATAATCTTTGTATTCACCATCTACACTAAGGAGTATTAATACAGGAACATTCTCATTTGCGAACTTGAGTAAAGCATCACGGATAGCTAAATTAGCTGATGCAACACTGTTTGAGTTTGCCACTGCACTGAAAGCACCGTGAATATCGCTAAAAGCCAAACGACTTTTCAAGTCTCCTTCACGTTGAATCCGTTCTTCTTCTTTGCGCTTTTCAATAGTAGCACGTTCACCTGTCAATTTCTCTTCTGCCTGGCTGATTAAGTCTTTAACATCCTTGTCATCAAGGTTCATTCTCTTAACAGAAGCCAGCTTAAATTCTTTTTCTTCAAGGGTCATACGGCCATCATCAATCAGAATAGCCTGTAGATCTGTTTTTGCCTGAGCTGTCCTGTCTGCTAATTCTTGGGCAGCTTTCTTTTTTGCCAGCTTCTTTTGGCTTTGACATGAACTTAAACCTGCACCTAATGAAATGGCAAGTATTAACAACATCATAAACCTTAAGCTAACATTGTGCTGTGCAATCTGCAAAGTTGGTCGTTTCATTATAATGGTTTTATTTATGTAACTTAATAACTGAATGGCTCATCAAAAATTATACAAAATTCCTATTTTGAACACAAAAAAGGTTAAAAACTTAAATAACAAGAGGCCACCCAAAGGTAGCCTCTTGTATTTTTTATTGGAAAACTTATTTCACAATCGACATAAATTCAGGATTGGTAAACAGTTTGATGAATTCGCGATCTTCAGCAGCCTGAGCTTTGAGGGTCGGATCAAGTGAGAATGCTTTGGTCAGATTATCAAGAACCATCTTAACATCACTGTTACGGGCACCTGCCACTGCCAACATGTAATAATTGTTAGCTGATTCAGGGGCACATTTTAATGTATTGATAGCTTCACTGGTTTTGTTGGTCATTATTTGAGCTAAACCTACATTGGTATTGCACTTTTTGCCACCCATCAATGATAATGCCTGAACATAATCACTTTGAGCGAACTTGGTAAGACCAAGGTTATAGTTAATATCAACCCCTAAGTTTTTAGCTTTACCATAAAGCGTAGCTGCATTCTTATAGTCACCCTTCTTAGATGCAAGAGCGCCCAGGTTGTTTAAAATAAGACCATTGTTAGGTTCTAATTGGTCTGCTTTATTTAAGCTTGACACAGCTTCACCCAATTTATTATTCCACATATTAACTACTGCCAGGTTATTGAAGCCTTTCCAGTTATTAGCATATTGAGTGGTTGCATTTTGGTATATGCGTGCTTTTGTATTCAGATCTTCTGTTAAAGTTGCAGCATACAATAATTCTTCATTCGTAAGTTTTGAAGGATCACTGGTTGCCAGGTTAGCCATTTCTTCATCGGTCTTTTTAGGTTCAAAGCAATTTACTTTGATTTCAACACGACGTAACGGAGGCAGAATGTCTTCTTCAATTTCACGATATACAATTGCCATGTTTCTGATTTCCTGTTCGCGTTTGTTAACATCTGATTGTGAGTTAACCACATTCATGATGATACTTTTATCGGCCAGGTTTGAAGCTTCTACAGCCTGCATAAAACCGTTCCAGTCTTCACCGTTGGCATAGCTGTTAAATTTAATGTTCTTGTCAGGATTGCTGATTTTAATAGTGGCATTCTTTTCTTTTGCCATTTTTTTGAACATATCAATTACCTGCTTCTTGCCGGTTTGTGCACGACGTTCTGATAATCCCTGGTTAAATGTTTCTTCTCCTTCAGGTGATGCCCATGCATTGATATCAATATCACGGATTACATATCCGAGTTTAATAAAATTGGTTAATTCATCAATTTTCTGCTTTACCTGGTTGGTCCTGTTAAGAGGAAGGTTCCAGTTAAGGTTATGCAAATTTACCTGGAAGCAAATAGTAGCAGCCTTGCTTACGATGGTTTCTTTTACATAACCATGATCAGCAATCAGGAGATTTTCGTCATGATTAACGCGGGTACCTGTAATGATAGTACCGTCAGCAAGTTTCCTTTGTGGCAGGTCAACTACTTCATATTTACCAGTGATTTCTTCAGGGGTAGCATTCAGTTTTACAGGTTCTTTTGGTGCATAAAGAGTGGGAGAAACCACTACTTCCGAAACATTCATACCCGGTTCATAAGGAACACATTCAACATACGTATAGGAACCACCGTTTTCGTAACTGATAACGATTCCATTACCTTCTGCTTTTTCACCCTGGAAGTTAACCGGAGTTAATTTTTTGGTAATTCCTGCATAATGCAGTTCCGGTTGGAAGTTCATCGCTGATTTCTTTCCAAAATACTCAGGAGGGAAATTAACCTTTACATTAACACAAACAGTATCGTTCACATTAACCAGTGGATCAGGAGTAGCAACATAAGTTACCTGGTTATAATTCTTAGCCATTGACCTCAAATTTGAGCCAAAGATGAACTTGTAAGTAACACCAAGCATCAGTGAAGAATACTGATCATTGTTTTCAGCTTCAGTAATGTCAACATCGTCTTTGAAAGTAATTCTGTGATTATACTCCAGATTGAGGTCCCATTTTTCAGCTAACCTGAAATTAAATCCTAAACCAACAGGTACCATAACTGCATTGTGAGCTTTAGATTCCCAAGGTTCAACAGCATCTGGGCCAAAGCGACCAATAAGCTCATCATCATCTTCAGTATCTGTACCCATAGTTTTATATAACACGCTGGAGTAATTCATATAACCTACTCCACCAAGAGCATAGATGTTCATGAATCTTTCAGGTTTGTACCCAAAAATCAGGTTGGTTAAACTAACGGTAGCATCAAGTTGAGCATCCCAAATACTGGACGACATCCTTTGTTGTATATCCTCATTAGTGCTTACAACCCAACCGTTATTGAAAGCACCCTTTAAGCCAAAAACAGGAGTAAATTGATAGCCTGCTCCTAATCCATACATCAGCTTTGTTCTTTTATTGAAGAGGTCATCTGCGTTAAGATCTCCAAAGAACTGGGTACCGCCTACGCCTGCCTGTAAAAAGAAATACGGGTCGAAAGAAGAAGTTGATGGTTTTTTTACATTGTTTGTATCTTGCTCCTGTGCAAATATAGGACTAGTCCCAAATGTTAACAGCAGTAGCATCATGATTAATTTGAAAGATAAATTTTTCATAATGATGTTGATTAATGATTACTGATTTTCAGTTGCATTTATTAATAATTGTTAGTTCTGGTCAAACTTTGCACAAATATAGGGTACTTTTCATGGTTTTCAAATAAAAACGTTTAAAAAATTCTTCATTTATGCAACATTTCTATGATAGTACTAATTTTTACTCTTTGTCAGACTTATAACACATAAATAAAGGGAATGTTTATTCAATTTAAGTTGGTTAGCCTGACTCTTCATATTTAAATTATAATTGATTTTTTAAAAATTTCCCAAATCACTATTCCTGCGCTCACTGACACATTCAAGGAATGCTTTGTTCCATATTGTGGGATTTCCAGGCATATATCAGCTAGTTCCATAATTCCATTATCTACACCATGTACTTCATTCCCAAAAACAATGGCCACTTTGCTATTCTCCTCCGATTCATAGTCCTTTACGTTAATACTTCCTTCAGCTTGCTCAACGGCAATAATCACGTATCCCTGGCTTTTTAGTAGTTGTATGGACTCATTCGTTGTAGGAAAATATTTCCAATCTACTGATTCTGTGGCACCAAGAGCAGTTTTATGTATTTCTCTGTTCGGTGGGGTTGCTGTTATTCCACATAAATGAATACAGTCTATCCTGAATGCATCAGCAGTTCTGAATACTGATCCGATATTGTGCTGGCTTCGAATATTATCCAAAACCACTACAACCGGAAGCTTTACAACCTTCTTGAAATCGCTAAGCGACAGTCGTTCAATCTCTTCCGTCGTAAGCTTTTTCATATTTTCTTATTATAGTGTCCAAAATTACTAAATTTAATTATATAACTCAGATATACGTAGCATTATTATACAATCAATTATCATGCCAATATGCGAACTTTTTGCTTTTTTTTGAAAGATATTTGACTAAACACGCGAAAATTTTTTGTTCGCAATTGTTGGCTCAAACTCCTTATTTTTGTTCCAAAGAAACTTGTTTTGGCTAAAGATGTAAATACGGTGGTTGAAACGCCATTAATGAAACAATATTTAAGCATCAAGGGGAAATACCCTGATGCCCTGCTTCTGTTCAGAGTAGGCGACTTTTATGAAACATTCAGTGATGATGCTATAAAAACATCTGAAATTCTGGGCATAGTACTAACCCGCCGTGCCAATGGCGCCGCTACGTCGGTAGAATTGGCAGGTTTCCCGTATCATGCGCTTGACACCTATCTCCCAAAGTTGGTCAGGGCTGGTCATAAAGTTGCCATTTGTGATCAGCTTGAGGACCCTAAACTTACTAAAAATATTGTCAAGAGAGGCGTTACAGAACTTGTAACCCCCGGTGTATCTTATAACGATAAAATACTCGAGAATAAACAGAATAACTTCCTTGCCAGCATACACCTGATGCCCAAAATCAGTGGCATTGCTTTCCTGGACATCTCAACAGGCGAATTCCTGGTTGCACAAGGGAACAATGAGTATATCGATAAATTGTTGCAAACTTTTAAACCCAGTGAAATAATTATCCAAAGGTCAAAAAAGCAAGAGTTCACTACGCTGTTTGGCAGTAAATATTACCTAACAAATTTTGATGACTGGGTATTTACATACGACTTCGCCCATGACCTGCTTCTCAAACACTTCAGCACCGTTTCACTTAAGGGTTTTGGCGTGGAGGAAATGGAATTCGGCGTGATTGCTGCAGGTGCTGCCATGCACTACCTTGCTGAAACCCAACATGATAAAATTCAACACATTTGTAACATTTCACGTATTGAAGAGGATCACTATGTTTGGCTTGACCGATTTACCATACGAAATCTTGAAATAAATTCATCCCCTAACGAACAGGCTAAAACACTGTTGAATGTTATCGACCAGACTATATCACCCATGGGTTCCAGGCTTATGCGCCGCTGGCTTTTACTACCCTTAAAGGAAAAGCAACCCATAAATGAGCGGCTGGATGCAGTAGAATACTTTTTCACTCACCATGAAATTGCACAAAGCCTTCGTAAACAAATAAAGTTTATCGGCGACATTGAGCGAATTATTGCCAAAGTGGCAGTCGGTCGTATTAATCCTCGTGAAGTCATTCAGCTTAAACTTTCACTTGAATCTCTGGTACCTGTTAAAGAGGTTTGCCTGTCATCGCCGGTTCTTTCCCTGCAACACGCTGCTGAACAGTTGAATCCCTGCAAACTAATGACTACTAAAATCGGGAAGGAACTAAATCCTGATCCTCCGGTATTTGTTAATAAAGGAAATGTAATGGCATCAGGTATCAATGCTGAACTGGATGATCTGCGTGACCTGGCCCATTCAGGGAAAGACTACCTGGTGCGTCTTCAACAAAAGGAGTCTGAACGAACCGGCATACCTTCCTTAAAAGTCGCCTACAATAATGTTTTCGGTTATTACCTTGAAGTCACGAATACCCATAAGGATAAAGTACCGTCTGAATGGATTCGAAAGCAAACGCTGGTTAACTGTGAAAGGTATATTACTCCCGAATTAAAAGAATATGAAGAAAAGATTCTAACCGCTGAGGAGAAAATTCTTACCATTGAAACTCAATTGTATAATGACCTGGTACTAAGCCTGACAGATTACATTAACCAGGTACAGATAAACGCTTCGGTAATAGCGAAACTCGATTGCCTGTTATCATTTGCCATTGTTTCAGGTGCAAATCAATATGTAAGGCCGCAAATAAATGATGGCTATGCCATTGATATAAAGGGTGGACGCCATCCGGTTATCGAAAAACAGTTGCCTGCCGGCGAACAATATATCAGCAATGATGTCTTTTTAGATGAGCAAAATCAACAGATCATGATGATCACCGGGCCAAATATGTCAGGCAAATCAGCTCTGTTAAGGCAAACGGCCCTTATTGTATTGATGGCACAGACCGGTTGTTTTGTCCCGGCCGATTCAGCAAACATAGGGTTAGTTGACAAGATATTTACCCGTGTCGGCGCTTCTGACAATATATCTTCAGGGGAATCCACCTTCATGGTTGAAATGAATGAAACAGCCAGTATCCTGAATAATATATCAAACCGCAGCCTGATCCTGCTTGATGAAATAGGTCGTGGTACCAGTACCTATGATGGCATCAGTATTGCATGGGCCATTACTGAATTTTTACATGAACATCCGCTTTTTAAGCCTAAAGTGTTATTTGCCACTCATTACCATGAATTAAATGAAATGGCTAATACCATGTCGAGGATTAAAAACTATCATGTATCTGTAAAGGAAGTGGGAAAACTCATCATATTCATGCGTAAACTGGAACCGGGAGGAAGTGAGCACAGTTTCGGTCTTCATGTTGCCCGTATGGCAGGTATGCCCAAAATAGTTCTTGAAAGGGCTAACCAAATGCTGGGAGTTTTGGAAAAATCTCACAGCCAAGGGCTTTTAAACAAACCAATAGCCACCCATAAAGGGACAAAAGCAGGTGATCCTTATCAATTGAGCTTCATTCAACTCAATGATCCGTTGCTTGAACAGATTCGTGAAGATATACTTGATACTGACATTAACACGCTTACACCTGTTGAAGCACTCATGAAACTGAATGAGATTAAAAATCTTCTAAAAAAATCGTAAAAATGTTTGGCAGTTTCGAAACTGGTTGTATATTTGCACACGCTTAAAGCAACAAGCGGAAGTAGCTCAGTTGGTAGAGCATGACCTTGCCAAGGTCAGGGTCGCGGGTTCGAGTCCCGTCTTCCGCTCGAATGCTAAAACCCCTTTTAGGGGTTTTTTTATCCAAGGATGCCCGAGTGGTGGAATTGGTAGACACGAAGGACTTAAAATCCTTTGGCCATTGCGGCCGTGCCGGTTCAAGTCCGGCTTCGGGTACCACTATGACAAAGCCTTGCAACTAAACAGTCGCAAGGCTTTGTTTATTATTCCTCCCACTGAATCCTTTCCTTTGAAGCCTCTTCTCTGAATAACTGCCCTCTGGATTACTGTCCTCTGAAATTACTCCATTACTCTCTGATAAACCTTTTTAAGGCCGTCTTGACTCCATCATCAACGCCAATGTAATAAATCCCTTTGCTGAAGTTACTGAGATTGATAGTGGTTGAACGGTCTTTTGCATTAAAATCTTTAATGATTACTCCCAGAGCACTATAAACCTTTATGTTCACGGCGTTTGCATTGCCTGTTACCACAACATTTAATACATCATTAGCCGGGTTAGGATAAATTTCAAGATTGAGATTACTTCCCACTGAAACGGCTGCTGGTGCAGCAGGTGCATTACCAAAGTTCACCGTATAATCTTCAACTTCACCATTTGCAAATACTTCACAAGTGGTTGGAGCTCCACCGGTTTTCATTGTTATCCTCATACGGGTTTGCCCTGTAACTGTGGTGGGAATAATCAATGAACCGGTAACCACACCTTTTTTGTTGTTAGCCGAAAAAAGCAGTTCACCGCTATCATCAAAATCACCATCCCCATTCATATCTATCCATATTCTCCAAAATGCACGTTGTGTACCATAATAAGGGCTAAGCGATACAATATTGGATGAACCGGGCAAAATATCAATCATTTGTCCCGTAAAATCTGAATAGAAAGAAGCCCCTGAAGGATTTGAAAATGAAGCAATATTAACGCCGGCAATATAGTCAATGGCATTACTGTTGCTATGCGATTCACAATAAGTTCCCACTTCAGTTACTGTGATGTATCCATTCATGGTTTTTGTATTTGAACCCAGTGTGTTTGTAGCCGTTAAAGAAACAGCATAGATTCCCGGTGTATTGTACATAACAACAGGGTTTTGCACTGTACTTGTTCCCGGAGTTCCTCCGGCAAATGTCCATGACCAGGAAGTGGGATCGTTAAGTGAAAGATCCGTAAATTGAACACTATTACCGACAACAACTGCCACAGGACTTCCTGAAAAATCCGCAATCGGTGCCTGTGGTACAGAAGGAGTAAGCAACAAGGTATAATCTTCCACCTCACCATAAACAAATTGTTCACATGATGTGGGCGCTAAATTGTATTTCAGTGCAACACGCATTCTCGTTTCACCTGAAAGGCCGGCAGGAATCGTCAGGGTACCTGAAACACTGCCTTTCATTTTATTAGCAGCAAAAACCTCTTCCCCGTTATCTGAAAAATCGCCATCCATGTTGTAGTCTATCCATACTCTCCAGTATTCTGACCGCATTCTTCCTGAATAACCGAGTCCTATTACGAGGTTATAGGTTTCACCACTTTCCAATGAAATGGCAGATGATGTAAAGTCGCCATAACCATGATTATTTCCCGAAGTGTTTACATAGGAACCGAAGGTTAAGGAATTTATCCATTCCGAAGAAGTATTACTACCTGATGAAGCACAATAGGTTACATTGTATTCAGTAACCGTAATATAATCAGTTTTCGTTTCTTGATCACTGCCGGCGCTGTTGGTTACAGTAAGGCTCACATCATACGGACCTCCCACTGTCGGGTAGGTAATAACCGGATTCTTTTCAGTACTGGTTGAGGGATTTCCTCCTTCAAACAACCAAGACCAGGCGGTTGGGTTATTAGTCGACAAATCAGAGAAGGTCACCTGTTGACCAACCATGACAGAAGTAGGAGTACCTGAAAAATTAGCAACAGGAGCTATCACAACCGGAGGTTGGAAAGTGAAGGATGCAATTTTTGTACGCCAATTCCACCCACCATTTGAATATTCATTGGTATACCAAAATGTGTTATCATTTGACGGATCGATAGACATCATAGAATAATCGCCCCATCGGTTGACACCGGTTTGTGAACTTGTGCCCGCATGAATACTGGTTTCACTCACATCAAAGACCCCTGTACCTGAATTAGCTGCCGTTTGTCCGGCAAAGCGAACAGCGGGGTAAGTAGTAGAACTTGAAACGGAATAACCTAGCCCTATATCTCCATTACCATTCATGGCAACGCTGGCCATCCACCTGTCATTTCCATCGGCAGGCGCAAAAGTACCCTGCTGATAAATGGTCCATCCACTGCCCGAATTCCTCAGTTCATACCAGCGTACTCCTGCCTGCCCACTACCATTGGCGTTTACAGTATGATTGGTAAGCATCACCTCATAACTGCCAAAGTTCCGGTACTGCAACCTGTGCATCAACCTTGATGAAATAGGATCAAGTGTTTGTGAGGTACCTGGTTGATTAATGGTAATACCACTATATGAGAATGATTGAGTGGTGAGTGTCTTAAGTAATGTTATGGCAGAATTGCCGGTATTTACCCAATCAATAGTCGCTTTCCAGATGTGAAGGGAATTGGTACCGAGATTTGCCAGGTAGTTTGGGCTACCGGCAGCCGGCTGAACAGGGCCATCAGCATCAGCCGGGAGCAGACTTCCATAGGAAGTACCCAGGTTGAACGTTAGCATTCTGGCATTAGGATTCCCAATGAGCATTGCTGCACGATCGAGTACACAAACTTCTGCACCGGCAAATGAAAGACTGGGAGGAGCAAATTGATTAACCGTAAAGTAATAACCATCAGGCCACACTCCAAACTTTGGATAGTCAGGCATATTAGCGAATTGATAAGCATAGCGGTACCACTCCCCTGTCGGATCATTGGTTTTTGAAACAGCTACCAGTTCATAGAAAGGTCCGCTCGGATAATTTGGCAGTGAAAACTGAGTAGCTATCCATCTGTCGGCATATTGATCATATAGCACAATAGGGTCACCATCATTAGTTCCGTCCCATGGCCCAATAAATCCCTCCCAAAGGGTATTGCTCTCAGCAGGACCGTAAATTGAAGTACCATTTTTATTAAATATCTGGAATGAAAGGTTTACCATTTGCATGTAATGATTCAATCCCACATCACCATCCGTATCCGGGGGCGCAACACCACTGGTGTTAACCATACCGTTAAAATTCTGCCAAATGGTCGGGGTAGAACGATCACCCGTCATATAATCCTGTAACACAGGATCAGGTCCTTTCCAGGTAGCATCTGTTTTGAACTCCTCCAGAAACCCATCCTTGTTTGGAATTACTCTTTCTTTCCAGGATCTGTCCATGTACTCCGGAGGAATCGGCGCTACATCACTGAGCTTTTTCGAAATGTCAAAACCTATGGGTGTAATCACTTTTTCAAGGGTACTCGTTTGCGAATACAAACCGGTTGATCCTAAAAAAAGAAAAACTAATAGGGTTAAAGCGTAATGGTTTGCTCTCATAACTCATGAAATTTAGGGGATAAATAATTTATCTAAATTACGAAATTCCAGCAGTCTAGTCAAGTACTTTCTCCATAAACTTCTGTCCACCAATAAGTACCCGCCGGCACTATTCCCGAAACGCCATTTTGGAGAGGTAAAATACTGACTTAGCACGTTCAGCGCTGCTTGCGTTTCTGATGGTCTGATAACCATGAACCAGGAAATAATCTTTATACCAGGGTACAATATAACTGTTAGACTCTTTCTGCACCTTATCCTGGCGGTGCAACGGGTCAATCTTTGAGAAGGATACGTTCGATAAATTCTGTCCTTTATCAATAAGTTTATATGCTATTCTGTCGCCTTCCACATAACATAACATCAAATTAGCCGAATCAGTAAATGGGGTTACGCGCTCCCTTAAGCTATAGGTAAGCGCATCCGTAAGTTCCAGGTCATTATTCCACTTTAATTCCCCTTTTGAATCAAAACCGGCAATAAAGGTGGTCAGATACCTGTACCCTTCAAATACCGAATAAGTAGATGGATACGGACGCCCGTAATAGTCATAAACCATGGTAGTCACCGTTCTGAATTCAGGGTAATAAGCTTCCGCCATAAAAATATATTCACCATTTTGCTTGAATATTTCATGCGAAAGCAGGTTATAATCTGCTGAAATGTCTCGTATCGACCGGTCTCTGCGCAGTAAAGTTGTTCGTGGCGATATTTCTGTCGAACGGCGCAGGTATCTGTAAAACCTGTCAAACTCTGAAAAATCATACGTGTTAACAATTTCATCTCCCTGCTCATTGATAACTATAGAGAAAAAACCGGTAGAAGCAATGCCTGCCATCTCTACTCCGTCAATAGAGTGAGTACGACTGCTGGTTCCATAGGAACCAATGATAATATCCGATTGACTGTCAATCGCGTATGTATAAGCAGTATTAATCAGCAAGTCCTCAAACTTACTGAACATATGGGTGAAATACGGTTGTCCATTGGTGTTAAACTTGACTAAATAATAACTGCGTTTTTTTAGCGACTGATTGGTCCTTAATACAGTTGAGAACCCACCCGTTAATTCATTGATACCTGCCGACTCAATCATGGTCTTACCCTTAATTCCGGTTGAGAGCAGACTAATCTTGTGGTTGTTCAGGTCATACTTCAACATCATGGATTGGTCATTTCTCACATTAATACCGGCAATGGCATACTTGTCTGACATAGTAAAATGTGACAGGCCTGACCTTCCGGGCACCGGGTAACTATGCTGAAAAAGGGAGCTATCAGCAAAATTAATATCAACCAGGTAAAAATTAGTATCGGCCGAATTGCGGGTCGTATAAAAGAATGCCAGTAAACGACCTTTTTTATACAATGCATCTTCAAGTATGAACCCTTTGGGCAGTTCAAAACTATAACGCCTGTACTCCATCAGTTTCTTATTCAGAATAGCGGACTTCCATATCATTTGACCATCCTTACTATTTTCATTGCTTAAGAAGAAGATGGCACATCCACTTTCGCCACATGGCACCACTTTATAGATTTCAGAATCATCTTTAACCGGAATTTCCATCCTGACAGGTTTTCCGTCCTGTGCAAATAATGACACTGACAGCCCTGAAAGGATCAACACCGACAACCATAACCAGGATCTTCGCAAAACCATTACAGTTCTTTTAGTAACACAACAAATATAAGATTATTTTAGCATTAAGCATTGCAGCAAAGTGTAGTTACCGGCCAAAGATATTCCTAAGAGAAAAGGAAGGTGAGATACTTCTCACCTTCCTTAAACAAAAATCAATAAAATGCACTATACCAACAATTACTTCACTTCTTCAAAATCAACATCTGTTACTTCTGAATCAGGATTATTTGCCTGGTTACCGGCAGGTGGAGGAGTACCCTGATCACCTTGCGGAGCACCTTGTTGATCCTGAGTTCCTTTGTACATATATTCACTTGCCGTCTGCCATGCAGTATTTAAAGCTGCCAGTGCAGAATCAATCTCACTAATATTTTTATTCTTATGAGCTTCCTTCAGGTCATTCAGAGCCTTTTCAATAGGAGCTTTTTTATCGGCCGGGATCTTATCGCCAAATTCCTTCAATTGCTTTTCGGTTTGGAATATCATTCCATCAGCACTATTCAGTTTGTCGATTTCTTCCTTAGCTTTCTTATCGGTTTCAGCATTAACAGTTGCCTCGTCCTTCATACGTTTAATTTCAGCTTCCGATAAACCTGACGAAGCTTCAATACGTATTTGTTGAGATTTACCGGTTCCTTTATCTTTAGCTGAAACATTCAGGATACCGTTGGCATCAATATCAAAGGTGACTTCAATTTGAGGGATTCCACGAGGTGCAGGTGGTATACCGTCAAGATGGAAACGGCCAATACTCTTATTATCGTGAGCCATTGAACGTTCACCCTGTAATACGTGTATTTCAACAGAAGGCTGTGAGTCACTAGCCGTAGAGAATGTTTCCGATTTACGGGTAGGGATGGTAGTGTTTGATTCAATCAGTTTGGTCATAACACCACCCAAAGTTTCAATACCCAATGAAAGCGGAGTTACATCAAGCAGCAATACGTCCTTAACTTCACCGGTCAGCACACCACCCTGAATAGCAGCGCCAACAGCAACAACCTCATCAGGATTTACTCCCTTTGAAGGGGTTCTTCCGAAGAAATCTTCCACAATCTTTTGAATAGCAGGAATACGTGTTGAACCACCAACCAGAATCACCTCGTTGATATCATTAGCCGTCAAACCGGCATCTTGTAAAGCTTTTTTACAAGGTTCAATCGTTGAACGGAGCAACTGATCATTCAATTGTTCAAATTTAGCACGAGTCAGGGTACGTACCAAATGCTTAGGTATTCCATCAACCGGCATAATATAAGGCAGATTAATTTCAGTAGAGGTAGAACTTGACAATTCGATCTTGGCCTTTTCGGCAGCTTCTTTCAAACGCTGCAAAGCCATAGGATCTTTACGCAGGTCAATCCCTTCATCATTTTTAAATTCATCGGCAAGCCAGTCAATGACTTTATGGTCAAAGTCATCACCACCTAAGTGGGTATCACCATTTGTTGATTTTACTTCAAAAACGCCTTCACCTAATTCAAGAATAGAAATATCAAAAGTACCTCCGCCTAAATCGAATACTGCTACCTTCAGATCATGACTTTTTTTATCAAGGCCATAAGCCAGTGCAGCAGCAGTAGGCTCGTTTATAATTCTCATTACCTTTAACCCTGCAATTTCACCGGCTTCCTTAGTTGCCTGGCGTTGTGAATCGCTAAAATATGCCGGAACTGTAATAACGGCTTCTGTAACAGTCTGTCCGAGGTAATCTTCAGCGGTTTTTTTCATTTTCTGAAGTACCATTGCTGAAATTTCCTGAGGGGTGTACGTACGGTCATCAATCTTAACCCTTGGGGTATTATTGTCACCCTTTACCACTTTGAATGGTACTCTTCCGGATTCTTTGGTAACCATATCAAAAGTTTCACCCATGAATCGCTTAATAGAAAAAACCGTACGTTCAGCATTTGTAATAGCCTGACGTTTTGCAGGATCACCCACTTTCCGTTCACCATTATCTGTGAATGCCACTACTGAAGGGGTTGTGCGCCTTCCTTCACTATTGGGAATTACCACCGGCTCATTCCCTTCCATTACTGCTACACACGAATTGGTTGTACCGAGGTCAATTCCTATTATCTTACCCATATCTTAATTAATTTTAGTATTGTAGTTCATTAGTTGATGTGTCTTTTCCAATGATTATGCCATTATGATTCTTTGGCTGATAAACTTCAGGATTAAATAAGTAAATACCCTTCAAAATGCCTGATAACAAAGGAAATAAAATAAGAAGACCGGATGATGCTCCGGCCTGCCTGTTGTAATTTTATCGTGTCAGTTTACTGACATTTCGTCATGCCTTTTACTTGTTTCCCAATTTATCAACAAATTTGAGATCATCCATCGTAATCAATCGTGCTTCTGTCTGTGCTCCCACAATTATAGAATTAGACTTTATATACCGGCATGAAAACAGTCCCAGACCATTTTCGATATTCGTAAACTCAGGCCTGTCCTGAACCACTCCTGACGAAGAACCGTTAACATCCAGGTAGGTATTAAAGGCATCTCCCGAAACAGCTATTTTGAATTGCACTCTGTCTGTCAGCCTTGAGGTAACTTCAGCCTCTTCACCCGCCTTCTTATATGGGATATACGTCTTGCAAGCTGTGAAGAAGCCCTGTGGAAGGTACACCAATGACATATCCTCTCCTCCGGTCAATGCCTTTGATTTTACAGTGCCCAAATTCCAGTCAATGTATCGATGAGTTGTATCATACGTGTTCCTTACTTCTGTAAACCAAAATCTGATAAACAAATCATATCGTTTACCATCCACAGCCGACTGCCATTTAATATACTGGTTGTTTTCACTGATAAAATCAATATTTGTTTGCCCGGGACGTGGAGTGGTAATAGAGAAATCTTTAACCAAACGGGTTGATGAAGTCACTTCTTTACCGGTAAGCTTATTACGAACCATCAGGTTATACTGGCTGCCATTTTCCACCAGGTCAAATTTTGATTTATAAACTACCACATCATCTTCTTTATCAGAAGAATAAAATATACCATCATCTTTATTTGAGATGTGAGCCGTATCAAAATTCAGTACCCGGGTCGAACCATTCTCCCTTACTTCGGTAATAGAAACCTCAAGGTTATTAAAATAGCTGGATGAATCAGCAAGCTGAGCATATTCCAAAGCATTACCATCGCCTAAAAAAGCCTTATTGATCTTTAAATAATGAACAGAGTCATCTTGGTTCAACAAGCCATACACTATAGTAATATCTTTCCAATCGGCCGATACATCAAAATCAGTTTCGCACGATGGCATAAAAGTCGTTAAAAGAATCGCATTAACGAACAACAGAATAATTCTTTTCATCAAAAAAGAGCATTTGGGGTTTTTAGAATACCAGCCTGACTACTATGCTGACCGATTACAAAAGTACATTAATAATTAACATCGCAATTAGAAATGAGATTGAGTATCATCAAAAAACGATTTAGGGTTGTCACTAATTGATACGTCCATTCAAGTGATCATGATCATGTCTCTTTTTCAAAAGGTTTAATGGTATCTTCATACCTGAAGTCCACATCATTTAATTCTTTCTCTTTCTCAAAAATAATGAATGTATGCTTATTAAGCATATTCCGGGGACTAATGTTCATATACAACTGTTGTTTATAAACATCAGCTTTATGCATTTTTGGCACTTCCATATGCTTATGAACATTTCTGTAATATCGTAAATACGAAGCAATTAAAATCGGCAGATACAGGAATGGGAACAAGAACAATGAACCCTTGCTCAACCGCATGTATTTTATTTCTATAATTTTAAATCCTGAGAGTATGGCCAGCATCCTTAGTCTTTGCAACCCTATCAGAAAAATATGGCCATGATAGATTTCGTTAGTCAATGTTTTGTCTGTCATCCAAATGTCATCTATCTCATTCGGAGGCATTAGTTTATTGTTTTCACTTTCAAACAGCAAATAACTAAACTTTGAAGCCAGATTTGAATATGAAGGCGTTGTCAATAAAAGCTTACCATTTGCTTTAATTACCCGGTTGAACTCCTTAAACACCTTTAACTGATCACTAAAATGTTCAATACCTTCCTGGCAAATCAACATATCTGCATAATTATCCGACACCGGAATCTTGTCCATAATATCAGCACGTTTGCATTTTAGTTCCTTGAGCGTGAAATATTCGGGGAATAGATCAAAAGGCTCAACCCTGGCACCATGTTTCAATAAAATTTCAGTAGTAACACCGGTTCCGGCGGGTATATCTATAACGATTTTATTCCTGAGATCTTCTTTTATGCCGGCCAAATATTTATTGATATAAAATTTTGGGCTTTTAGGATTATTGATATGTTTGTCTGTCATTGATTAGTTGTTCTGGTTTAATACTATCTGATCCAAATCAACAAGCTTCATTATCCATCGAGTTCAGTAACTGATCCCATAAGACCATTAGCTAATAAAAAGGCTCTTGCTTGAATATTCAGGGTCACAGGTTAATTTTACCTTTAATTTCCGGAATCCTGCTTCATCACCCGGAGTAGGGATATGTGTAGTATGCACTTCACAACCATTTAATCCTTTCAGGTTTTCCAATGCCATTTGCGCTGCCGGGTTAGATAAAGCACTTATAGCAAGTACAATCAACGTTTCTTCCACATCCAGGCTTACCTTTCTACCGTTTAGTATTTCTTTTTTCAAATGAGCTACTGAATCAATGATACTTTTGGGTAAAAGACACATATCGTCAGGCAATCCGGCCAAGTGTTTAGTAGCATTTAAAATCAGAGATGAAGAAGCATGTAAGAGAGGTGAATTTTTACCGGTAATAATAGTACCATCATGCAATTCAAGTGCAGATCCCGAGAAAACGCCTGCATTGCCTTTCCCGCATTTTTCAGCGTCTATTGCAGCTTGCCTTGCAGGCAACACTACTTTTCTGTCCTCAATCTTTGCTCCAATCCTGTTCATTATTTCAGTTGCATGGTCAAGAGTATCCCTGTCTGTCAGGCCCATTGCATATTCCACCGCACACCTGAAATATCTCCTGATCACCTCCTGGTGTGACGCTTCCTGTATAATACGGTCATTTACAATACCGGCACTGGCACGGTTGACTCCCATATCAGTCGGCGATTTATACATTGACTCACCCCCTGTAATCTTCTCTAAAATTCTTTTAAGCAAAGGGAAAGCTTCTATATCACGGTTATAATTTGCAACCTTAATATTATAAGCTTTCAAATGATGCACATCAATAAGCACTTCATCTTTCAGGTCAACCGTAGCTGCTTCATAAGCAACATTTACCTTATGATCAACAGGCAGGTCCCAGATGGGGAACGTTTCAAATTTCGCATAACCACCTTTAACACCGTTCCTATACTCATGATACAAATTACCCAGGCAAGTGGCAAGTTTGCCACTCCCCGGACCGGGCCCGGTAGCAACCACAATAGGTTTAGTGACCTTGATGTACTCATTTGCACCATATCCCTGATCACTTACAATCAGGTCTACATCCGTAGGATATCCTTTGGTAGGATAATGAATATATACCTTAACCCCCCTTAGCTCAAGTTTATTTTTAAAAGTACGCGCAGCAGATTGATTCTGATAACGGGTAATCACCACAGCAGTGACTTTAATTCCCCAATCTTTAAAATCATCAATAGTTTTTAATGCATCAACATCATAAGAAATACCAAAATCGGCTCTGATTTTTTTTCTTTCAATATCGCCTGCATTAATACACATGATAACATCAATTTTATCTTTTAACAATTGCAGCAGCCGCATCTTTACATTCGGGTCAAACCCCGGCAATACTCTGGCAGCATGATAATCATAAAGAATCTTCCCTCCGAATTCCAGGTACAGCCTGTCATTAAACTTGCTAACTCTTTCAAGAATCGCTGATGTTTGCTCCTGCAGATATTTCTCATTATCAAACCCGATGTGATTTGAGTCTTCCATTTTCCTCCCCTGAAATTATAGTTTTAAATTTTGAAATAAACGCCAATATTAGTGAATTTTTAGCTGCCGAAAATTGTCCATTTCGAAAATTTGCGAACACCCTGTTCATAAAGTAACCGGATGATCACAATCAACGATTAATGAACGTTCACACCGAAGATGTAACCTGTCAGTGCAGATATTACCATAGCAATGGTACCCCACACACAAATTCCCAGTACCGATTTAACAATTTTTGATCCGCCGGCAGTAGCAGCAAGGATTCCGGGAAAAGCAAGAAATACTATGGAGAAACCATATTGGTAAAACAGCATTTGATTCAAAGGAGCAAAAATAGAGAGCAGCAGAGGCAATATTCCCCCTGAAATAAAAGAAATAGCTGAAGCGAAAGCAGCTTGTCAACCTGAAGAGAAAGCCTGACATGTTATAATGAACAACCCAGAGCATAAAAATAGCCATTGGCATCACCAAAGAACACGGTATGCTCTTCAACCAGAGGGCTTGAAAATATGGAACCCAATGCAAGGATTCGTTTTTCAGCTTCATGATAATTTTCATCATAAAGATTAAAATCACTTCTGAATTCATCTTTATCATTGTAAATAGAAAGATACCCTCTTTTACTCTCTTCCGTTTGAAAAACAGACTTAACATGCCCTGTATCAGGATCCACAAAATAGAGCTTCCCA
>JBAXYX010000004.1:0-47965 GCA_041670625.1 Lentimicrobiaceae bacterium
GCCAGCGTGGCGTCTGTACGGGGTATTAAAAAAAGGCGCCTTTTGGGGGGCGCCTTTTTTGAATTCAGGAAAAGAAAAATTATTTGATGATTAATCGTTTGACTATGACCTGATCGGCAGTGTATAGGTGCATGAAGTAGATGCCTGCAGGTATGGCCTGAATATTTATGGCGCCTACAGGATGGTTGTAGGTGCGTACGAGGTTGCCCTGAAGTTGGCGGAGTTCAATTTTCAGGATTCCGCTGCCTTCAATGTTTACCTGTGATGTTGCAGGGTTAGGATAGATCCTGACGCTGGGCAGTTCGGTAGCTTCGATGCCACTAATGAGCCCGATGGTGAGGGTGATATCCTGCCCGTTTACTGAGGCAATGCCTTGAATAGTATCATTAAATTCAGCCGTTACCATGTAAGGATATTGACCGTTCACCAGTACAATGGAAGCCACTCCGGCAGCATCGGTTACAAGTGTGTCGTTGGCAATGTAAACCAGTGCGCCTTCAATCGGGTTGTTGTCGCTGAGTACGTTGAATGTAACGGTGTATTCCGGTATAACGGCAGTCATGACTACGTTTTCAGTAAATGGAGCTGTTCCCAGAATTACGGTATTTGTAACCGGAAGGTAGCCGGTCTTGGTCACTTCATAGGAATAGGTTCCGGGAAGCAGGTCGATATTAGCTATTCCGGATGCATTGGTGTTGATATTGAAACTTCCCACGTTGATAGCGGCACCTGCAATTGGAGTGGTACCGTCTGTTACGCTGAAGGTGAGGGTATACGTGGCGTTATATAGCTGCACGTTGATTTGAACAGGTTGGGAAGCAACCGTGAAGGACGCGCTGGTGGTCAGATATCCGGCATGGGTGATGGTGTAATAATAAGTGCCCGGAATTAGTGATATGATAGCAGTTCCGGCGGCTCCCGTAATTAAGGGGTCAGGAATTCCCTGAATAGTAATGCTTGCATTTTCAAGCGGGTTCAACTGGGTGTCGGTCACTGTGAAAGTAACCACCTGGCTGCAGCCTGCCGGCATAAAAGTTACCAATCCTAAAGTAGCATTATCGGTTTGATGAACAATCACTCCTTCGATGCTGATCGAGTCTTGCACGGAAACGCCCCAGCAGTTGTTCATGGCAACCTGGTTGACCGGACCGTTATTGTATAGATCGCACAGAATGTCATTATTACCGTTTCCACTGAATTCGTTCAGCCCGGGATTGTAGTTATTCATGGTGGTATCACCCAAATTCACCACCGGGTAACCGATAATGGTAATACCCCAGAGGTTGTCGACAATTGTATTTCCGGTGACCATACAATGTTGGTAAGCAGAAGCAGATGAAGCAGTCAGGTTGATACCACTGCCCCCGAGGTTGGGGTTGTTCTGAATATTATTTCCGGTAATAGTATTGTAGCGTATCCAACCGTCAATAGGACTTCCGGTAAGAGTAATCCCATAACGGTTATTGATTACGGTGTTGGAGTCGATCACTACACTGCCGGACACGCCAAGCAGAGAAGAGTAAGCGATACCACCCGAGTTGACAAAACCGTTTCCGATAACCGTATTGCCGATGATATAGGTAGTGCCACCTTCACCGGCAGGACCGACATTGATTTGCGGACGGTTGCTGTTTTCAGTTACATTACCGAAGAAATAGTTATTCCGGACATCAAGAGGACTGTCAATATTGGCTCCGGAGCCGACTCCGCCGCGCTGGTTGGAGATAAACCGGTTGTTCAGGATTGTTGCAGGGCCTGACACGTCAATAACAGCGGATGAGGAAAGGGATCCTGAAGTGGAACCTGATTTATAATAGTTGCGTTTCAGCAGGCAGTTTTCAATGTGGAAACTACCGCCTGAAATAATCTTCATACCGCCGCCATACTCGAAAGTGGCATTGCGGATAAAAGTTTGGTGACCCTCATTGAACCTGATACCGCGCCATTTGGTGAGCGACAGTGAATCAAGGGCAGTAAAGACCATTTGTTGTGGAGGATTGATTGTGAATACCCCGTTTGTTTCTATAAAAGTGAGGTCGTGAAGCATTACGGTGTCGTTAGTTATAAAGTCGACCGTATCCGTAGCACTGATAAAGAGGTTGTTGGTGATTTCATAATGGGTTCCGTTATGAATGACCACTCCGGCTGAATGATTCACCAGTGAATCCAGATTCCACCGCACACCGGTATCGGGTGTAGTGTACTGGGCGTGGGCCACAAATGCCGCCGCCACCAACAAAAAAGTAAACAGTTTTCTCATCGTAAAAGTAGATTTAGTTGTTAATAATAGTGTTTTTAGTTATCCCAGATTGCAAAGGTAATAAATTTAGATACAGGTAGAAAGGAAAAAAAGTAGTGAGTGATGAGTAGTGAGTTCTTGGTTCTGAACGCTGACTGCTGAACGCTGATTGCTGACTGCTGAATAATCATTTCAATTGTCAATAGGGTCGCCTGCGAGGTGTCTTTATGGGGGGAAGGAGGTGCCTGCGAGGAGAGGGGGGGAGATGCCTGCGAGGCGTCTCTACGGGATCGCTTCGGATCAGGAGCTTTTTTTAAGGGTTGGGGGGAGAAAACTCCCGATAAAAAATATTTTATTGAAAAATATAATTACTTTTGTGGTCTTGCTTCGGCTCTGCTGAGAAACGGTCATTACTTTTTCGACGACTGCCGGGGTTCATTTAAGTTATATCCTATCCAAAAGAGAATCTGATGGAAAAGAGAATTGGTACGGTTACCATCTTAATTCAAGGCAAAGAATCTGTGCCTGCCGTTAATGCGCTGCTGTCAGAGTACGGCAACATTATCCTCGCCCGACAGGGGCTGCCTATGCACCATCGTAATATTCATGTTATCTCACTCGTGATTGAGGGTTCAACCGAAGTCATCAGTGCTCTTACCGGGAAGATAGGTCGTTTAAAAGACGTGGAAGTTAAATCTATTCTTACTAAATATAAAGAAGAAAATAATCATGAACATGAACGAACGGAATAAGGTGTTCATCGACAGGGATAAATTGTATTCCCTGATTGAGGGCAACCAACCTGATGAATCACAGGTAAACATTATTCTTAACAAGGCATTAAAACTTAAAGGTCTAGACCTGAACGACGTGGCTGCACTGCTGCGCGTAGAAGATCCGGAGGTGATCCATAAAATTATGGAAACAGCCCATACCGTTAAGGAAGAGATTTATGGCAAGCGACTGGTGCTGTTTGCCCCTGTTTATACGGGAAATGTATGTATTAACAATTGCACCTACTGTTCTTTCAGGCGCGACAATAAACTGATCAAGCGTAAGGTGTTGTCAATGGCTGAGATTGCTGAGGAAACCAGAACGTTGCTACGCGAAGGTCATAAAAGGGTACTACTGATTTGCGGAGAGAGTAATCGCAATGATACGGACTATATGGTGGAAGCTATCCGCACTACATACGGGGTCAGGGAAAACAACGGCAGGGATTATATCCGCCGTATCAATGTGGAATTGGCACCGATGGAAGTGGATGATTTCAAGAAACTGAAGGCTGAAAAGATCGGTACTTTTGTTTGTTTCCAAGAAACGTATGATCCGATTTTATACCGGAATTTCCACCCCGCCGATACGAAGAAGGGCGATTATGAATACAGGCTTACGGTGATGGATCGTGCTATGGAAGGTGGCATCAGCGATATTGGTATCGGCGCTTTGCTGGGTTTGATTGACTATCGGTTTGAAGTGCTGGCTATGATGGAACATGCTCATCATTTGGAACGCGCTTTCGGCTGTGGTCCTCACACGGTTAGTGTTCCGCGTATTGAACCTGCCATCGGCGCCCCGAATGCTGATAATATTCCTCATAAGGTAAGCGACAACGACTTCAAGAAAATTGTAGCTATTATCCGTATCGCGTTGCCATACACCGGTATTATTCTGAGTACACGAGAACAAGATTCTATGCGTAATGAACTGTGTCAGTATGGGGTTAGCCAGCTTTCAGCCGGGTCACGTACAAACCCGGGTTCCTATACGCACGAAGAAGAAAACACCGGCAGCCAGTTCTCTCTGGGTGATCACCGTTCGGTCGACGAGGTGATTTCATCTATTGTTGATGCCGGTTATATCCCTTCATTCTGCACCGGGTGTTATCGTCAGGGCAGGGTAGGTCAGGATTTTATGGATCTTGCCAAACCGGGTCTGATCAAACAGTATTGTATGCCTAATGCCCTCTTTACCTTCAGGGAATACCTTGAAGATTTTGCTTCCGCAGAAACAAAAGCCAAAGGGGTTGCATTGATCCAAAAGCTGGTCAGTGAGGTGGACAATAGTACCCTGAAAACCAAAATTTCAGGTAACCTGGATTTAATCCACAACGGGAAAAGAGATATTTATTTCTAAATTCCGGTAAAGAGTATTAAGAAGAATCTTGAAGGAATATCTGAAAGAGAGATTTAATATTAATCATAAATGAATCTGAAAGAGAAATCCAAATGAAATCCCAAAGAAAAATCGCTGAGAAATTATGGTGAATTCATAAAGAATCCTTTGAGAAAATAAGAGAGGTTTTATAGTGTAATTTTAGAAAAGCCTCTGAAAAATAGTTTGTGTTATTAAGTAAAATACACCTCTTCACAATGCGCAGATTGTGGGGGGGTGTTTTTTTTGGCCACTTCAAACAGGGGGCCGGCGCAGATGTTGCCATAATGAGAGTAATGCCGGAATGAAATGGTGGGTGTAGTCATGATGTAAGTTTATGCCGGGATGATGGTGTGGATATGGTTATGAGAAAGTGAATGCCCTAATGATGATGGCCGTTAATGCATCGTGTATTGATAAAAAGTGCTCAAAAATGCGACAAATGTCGTATGTTTGTAAGATCTTCCATAAAGGCCGCAATTGTTGATAACACATTGTAAATCAATCGTAATGTTATTGCTGGTGACACTGCTCGCCACCTCATGCAGCGTTTCGCGCAGGGCGGAACGCAGGGGAGGAATATTGCTTACGCGAAATATTGTCAAAACTGACCGGCCGGGGATCTCTAAGAGCGACCTGGCAAACTTCGCACAGCCTAAACCCAACAAGGCTTTTCTGGGTGTGTTCAGGATGGGAACCTGGGTGTGGGATGCGTTCGGACAGAAACCAGACCACAGGTTCAACCGGTGGATGTTAAAAGTATTCGGTGAGCAGCCGGTACTGCTCGATACGGTGCTGGTACACAACTCCCTGATCCCCATGAAGCAATATCTGTTGAATAAAGGATATTTTCATTCAGATGTGGTAAGCTCTATTGCCATTAACCGGGGGAAGGCTAAGGTTACGTATCTAACGGTTACAGGTGATCCCTTTAAATTCGGAAAAATTACCGGGCTGATTCCTGATGAGTCACTCCGATCATTCATTATCGGCGATAAGGCACACTCGCTTTTAAAATCAGGTGATCAGTATGATGCTTATCTGATGTCTTCCGAAAGGGACCGCATCACGCAGTTGCTCCGGAACTCGGGTTATTATGCTTTTAACAGCGATTATATTTTCTTTGAGGTGGATACACTCCGAAAGAAAAATGAAGCAGACCTCAAACTGATTATTCGCAACGTTTCGGACGGGAATGCAAAAGGACCGGGGATTGCACACCAGCGGTATGTGTTCAACAAGATTTTTATCAACACCGATTACCCGGGACAACCTATGGATACGCTTAATTTGCAGGATACCCTGGAATACCGAACCCAAAAAGACCCGGAAATACTCCCTGATTTTTATGAGATTTACCGGAATAAGCTCAGATTGCGTCCCGAAGCCTTGTCAAGGGCCGTGTTTATAAAACCGGGACAGTTTTTTAGTCAGAAGAATGTAAACCTGACCTACAACAGAGTGCAGAATCTTGGACTGAGCCGTTACGTTTCTATCAATGTTTTTCCTGTCGATGTGCAGGGTAAAGGGGACAAGGCGAAAGGCTCCGGTTATGGGGCAAACGAACCGGCCCATGCCGTATCTGGTGGTGATACGGGAGCAGTACCTGCACATGATACGACGGCGTTAGTGGCAAGGGATACAAGCCTGACCGTTGCAAAGGATACGATCGTAACTCCGGTTCCTGAGTTGGGATTATTGAATTGTGATGTCAGGATGGTACGTTCACCGGTAAGTATGTACACGATTGAAGCTGAAGGGACGAACTCGGGTGGTTTGATGGGGCTGGGTTCGAGTGTCAACTATCGTAACCGGAATATATTCCTGGGAGCCGAGACCTTTCGCGTGAAGTTGTTTGGTGCCTTTGAAATTAAGCCTTCACTGGGCACTGACGAAGGGAATAAGCTCCTGGCGGTGTTTAACTCGCTGGAAGCTGGGGTGGAAACGGGGTTCGATTTCCCAACCCTGCTCAGCCCGGTGCCTATCAGGAACCTGGATCAGAATGCGCGTCCAAAGACCTCCATGGGTCTGGGTTTTAACTATGAGGTTCGGTCAGAATACGAGCGGTATGTGGCCAAGTTATCCCTCGCCTATGAATGGAATGCTTCTTCGACTACCCGGCATATCTTTTCGCCCATTGACCTGAGCAGTGTCAGCATTGTACGTGATTCGGCATTTACCAAGCGACTGCTGAGCTTTGCTGATCCAAATTTTTTGAACCAGTACACCAATCATCTGGTACTGGCCCTCAAGTACTCTTATATATTTAGCAATCAGAACCTGACTGACCGTAAGAACTTCTTTTATTTCAGGATCAATCTGGAGCCGGCGGGCAACCTTTTTAGCTTGTTGAGTACTATTACCGGTGCACCCAAAGATGAAGAGGGGAAGTACACCTTGTTCAACATCCGGTTTGCACAATACTTCAGGACGGACTGGGATTTCCGGTTTTTCCAACCCATCCGAACGAATCACCGGATGGCCTACCGGGTAGCACTGGGTGTGGGGGTTCCCTATGGGAATTCTACCACGTTACCCTTCGAAAAAGGGTTCTTTGCCGGTGGCGCCAACGGAATGAGAGGCTGGGCAGTCCGATCACTTGGTCCCGGTGAGTACCAGTCGCTCGAAGTGAATCGGTTGGAGAACGTGGGTGACTTATGGGCAGAGACCAATGTGGAATATCGATTCCCGATTTACAGAGTTTTAAACGGCGCTTTGTTTACTGACCTGGGCAATGTTTGGTTATTGAAAGAAAACGAATATATACCCGGAGGCAAGTTCCGATTTGACCGTTTGTTTAAATCTATGGGACTGGATGCGGGTATGGGTTTCCGGTTTGATTTCAGCTTCTTTATTTTCAGGGTGGATGGCGGAATACCCATTTATAACCCGGGGCATGAAGAGGGAAACAGGCTTTTCAGATTCTCGAAATTCCAGATGCGCGATGTTAACTGGAATTTCGGAATCGGTTATCCGTTCTAGAAGAGTAGTGAGTAGTGAGTTCTTGGTTCTTGGTTCCTGGTTCTTGGTTCTTAGCGCTGAACACTGAACGCTGATTGCTGAACGCTGATTGCTGACTGTAGATTATTAATGCTTGAGAAGGAATGATCGATGATTGAAATGAACAGCCGGCAGATGGCCGGACATATACTCGAAGAACTGGGGCATGAGCCTACTACGGGACAGACCAGGGCTATTGAAATGCTTAGCGACTTTATTACGGCGCCGAGGAAATTGCAAAACCGGCCGGTTTTTTTGCTTAGGGGTTATGCAGGTACGGGAAAGACTACGCTGGTGAGCGCTCTGGTGAGGGTGCTGGCGGTGGCCGGACTGCAATCAGTGTTACTGGCTCCTACCGGAAGGGCTGCCAAGGTGCTGGCCGGCTATGCCCGGAAACAGGCTTCAACGATCCATCGCAAAATATACCATGCAGTGACCGGTGATGACGGGCGTCCCATGATGATGTCTTCGCCCAATCCCCATAAATATACGCTTTTTATTGTGGATGAAGCTTCTATGATACAGGGTGCAGGTAAGGCCAATGATTCGGGCATTTACTCTAATCGTGATTTGCTCGACGACCTGGTGGAATATGTATATAACAGTGAAGGATGCAGGTTGCTGCTGATTGGCGACAATGCCCAACTGTCGCCGGTAGGGATGGAAGAAAGCCCTGCTTTGAATTTGGAGATATTGCAAAAGACCTACCGCCTTGACCCGGTGACCTATGAACTGGATGAGGTGGTACGACAGGCGCTTGACAGCGGAATTCTTACCAATGCCACCCTGCTGCGTGAAAAAGCTCTGACAGATAAACCGGAGGTTCCGTTTTTCAACCTGGCAGGATTTAAAGATATTAAACGTATAGAAGGATCGGATTTTGAAGATGCGCTCAACTCCTGTTATGACCGCTTCGGAGCAGAGAACACGGTCATCATTACCCGCTCAAACAAGAGAGCTAACCTGTTTAACAATGAGGTCCGAAGCCGGATCCTGTTCCGGGAAACCGAACTGTCGGCCGGCGATTTCCTGATGATCACCAAAAACAATTACTTCTGGCTGCCGATCGCATCCAAAGCCGGGTTTATTGCCAATGGGGATATGGTGGAGGTGCGGCGGATCATCAAAAAAGGGGAGATGTACGGGCTGCATTTTGCCGATGTGATTGTTCAATTGGTGGATTACCCTGACTCGGAAGCCATTGAGCTGAAGTTAATGCTCGATTCTATCAATATCGAAAAGCCTGCCATGCCTGCCGAGGAAATGAAGAAGCTGTATGATGAGATCATGCTGGACTTTACGGAAATCCATTCACAGAGCGGCCGGCGTGAAAAGGTGAGAATCAGTCCTTATTACAATGCCGTGCAGGCGAAGTTCGCCTATGCGCTGACCTGTCACAAAACACAGGGCGGACAATGGGATGCCGTGTTCATCGATACCGGCTATCTGACGGATGAAATGATCAACAAGGAGTTTTTGCGCTGGCTTTATACCGCGGTTACGCGATCAACTACCGAACTCTACCTGGTAAACTTCAAGCCCGCCTTTTTTGTGTAATGGTCGCTAATCACTATCTTTGCAAAATCATTCAAAGCGGGCAGATGAACGGATACATTCCGCTTTAATGCTATGCCGGCGGATGATTGGAGAACACAGAGAATTTATATATCAACTTTGCAGAACACATGAAAGTAACGCGAAAAAGCCTGGAGAAACTGTTTGACGATTTCAAGGATATCCGGGTGTTAATACTTGGCGATGTGATGATTGACTCCTACCTCTCGGGCAGGGTCGATCGGATATCTCCGGAGGCTCCTGTGCCGGTGGTGCTGCTCGAGAAGAGCATGAGTATGCCCGGGGGGGCGGCCAATGTGGCGCTGAACATCAAAGAGCTGGGAGCTGTGCCGGTGCTGGTTTCCGTGACCGGGAACGATAGCAGGGGCAGGGAGTTTGCCGATCTGCTGCATCATGCCGGGGTCAGCTCCGACAGTATTCTGCAAAGCGATAAACGAATTACTACCGGTAAGTCCAGAATTATCGGCAACAAAGCCCAACTGCTGAGGCTGGACGAGGAAACGGATGCCGACCTGAACCGGGAAGATAGCGATAAGCTCCTGCATCAGGTGGACCATATCATGAATACGCAGGATATCAGAGTGATCATACTTCAGGATTACAATAAAGGGGTCCTGACGGCGGAGGTCATCAGACATATCATCGCTTTGGGCCGGCAGAAACATATTCCGGTGGTGGTGGATCCCAAGAAGAAGAATTTTAGTTTATATAAAGAGGTCGATTTCTTCAAGCCTAACCTGAAGGAACTGCGCGAAGGGCTGAAGCTGGACCTGGAACTGAATGACCTGGAAAAGATCAAAAAGGCTGCCGCCGATTGGCAACAGAAACAGAATATCGTTGCACTGATGGTTACCCTTTCAGAAAACGGCGTTTATATGCGTGAACAACTGGACGGGCAGGTACAGGAATTTCATATCCCCGCTCACCTGCGCAACATTGCCGACGTATCGGGCGCCGGTGATACCGTGATCAGCGTGGCTTCCCTTTGCAGGGCTTTGGGGGCCGATACCCGGCTCACGGCCGCCATTTCAAATATTGCCGGCGGACTGGTTTGTGAACAAGTGGGCGTGGTTCCTGTTAATGGGAAACGGTTGTTGAGAGAGGCGATTGAATTGCTGACTGCCGAACGCTGAACGCTGATTACTGACTGCTAAAGAAAATTATAATAAAATATCGGGTGTTACGTTAAAGAACATAAAATACTATCCTGTGCGTTCATATACGAAGAGTATTCTCATAATTATTGCAGTTGTACTGATCATTCCGGTCGGAAGTTTTGCTCAACACAGGAAGGTACGTAACCTTCCGGGATACGACGAGGCCCCGTATCATTTCGGCTTTATCCTGGGGATGAACAAGATGATGTTCACGGTAAAGACCATCCCTGGCTTTCAACAGGTGTATTATGATCCGCTGCAAACCCCCGATATCTTTTCGGACTCATCCTATTTATTAGGCGTGGAGCATACCCCTGCCTTCGGGTTTACCATCGGGATTGTTTCCAATCTGCGTTTGGCCGAGAACTGGGATTTGAGGTTTGTTCCCTCCCTTTCCTTTGGTGAACGCGACCTTAACTATACCATTGATGCCAATTTTTTGGGTGAGAATAAGCTGCTGACCGTTAATAAGAAAATACAGTCCACCTTCGTGGAATTCCCCTTTAACGTCAAATTTAAAGGAAGGCGTTTAAATAATCTGCGTCCCTACTGGCTGGGAGGGATCCGTTATTCCCTTGACCTGGTCAGTGATTCTAAAAAGAAGGAAAGCAACAGCAATATCAATATTGCCCTTGATAAGAATGACCTGTACGGGGAACTGGGCGCCGGGTTGGACTTTTATACTACCTACTTCAAATTTGGTGTGGAGGTCAAAATGGCTTACGGCTTGAATGACCTGTTGAAACGCGAAGGCAACATCTACACTTCGGGTTTCGAGGAGCTTAACTCCAAGATTTTCCTGCTGTCGTTCACTTTCGAATAAATACTGATATTTCCGGAGTTTTCATTTTGTTGAATACCAGATCCTATGCGTAAAGAAATTGAAATTAAGTTGAACCCGGCAGAAGTTACTCATGTGGCGCGGTGGAAGCACCTGGCAGCATCGGCCATGGGTATTCCCGAAGGTAAGATCACCTTCATCAGGCCTCTAAAACGTTCTATCGATGCGCGTCAGAAGGTGGTGATATTTCGCCTGAAGGTGGAAGTGTTTGTGGAGGAAGAACTGCCGGAAAGTGAAAAGATTAAACCGATGGTATTGCCGTTTGTTGGTAACAGCAAACCGGTGCTGATAGCAGGTTCCGGTCCTGCCGGGCTGTTTGCAGCTTTTACGCTGATCCGCAACGGGTTGAAACCGATCATTTTTGAAAGGGGCAAGGAAGTGAGCGCCCGTAAATATGATATTTCCCTGCTCAACAGGGGGGATACGCTGAATCATGATTCCAATTACTGCTTTGGCGAAGGCGGCGCCGGCACGTTTTCAGATGGCAAGCTCTATACACGCAGCACCAAGCGCGGGAATGTTACGGATATTCTGCGCACCTTCGTGGAACACGGCGCATCGCCTGAGATCCTTTATGATGCTCATCCGCACATCGGAACCGATAAGCTGCCGGCCATTATTGAGGCTATGAGGCATTCTATTGAGGAAGCAGGCGGGGAGTTCCGGTTTCAAAAGCAGGTGACCCGGCTGCTGGTGCAGAACGGGCAGATCAGGGGTGTGGCCGATCAGTTTGGTCATGAATACGAGGCTGATGCCGTGATTCTGGCTACCGGACACTCTGCTCCAGATGTCTGGTCCATGCTCGATGAACAGGGGCTGATGCTTTTGCCGAAGCCCTTTGCCCTGGGCGTGAGGATTGAACATCCGCAGGCGTTGATTGATCAGATACAATACCGCTATGGCGGTGAAACCAATCGTTTACCAGATACCGGGGCTGACCCGGCCATGGACCGGATACCTGCCCGCGGGCCCTGGTTGCCGGCGGCATCCTATAACCTGGTGACTCAGGTGGAGGACAGGGGAGTGTTCAGCTTTTGTATGTGTCCGGGGGGAGTTATTGTGCCGGCTATGACCGGTGAAGGCGAGATGGTTGTTAACGGCATGTCGAACTCCAGGCGGAATTCGCCCTGGGCCAATTCAGGTATCGCGGTATCCGTAGAGCCTGCCGACTGGGAAGCCTTTAATGACCGCGGCGTATTTGCGGCTTTGGCGTTCCGGCAGTCGATAGAGCAGAAAGCATGGCAGCTTGCCGGCGGAGCCTTCAAAGCCCCTGCCCAGCGGATGGTTGACTTTGTGAACGATATCCACTCCGGCACGCTGCCTGAATGTTCCTATAATCCGGGACTGACGAGCGTTGACCTGAAAGAAGTGCTGCCTTCATTTATCACCTCGCGGCTCAGGAAAGCTTTTACGGAGTTCGACCAAAAGATGAAAGGTTATCTGACTAACGAGGCTGTACTGGTAGGCGTGGAATCACGCACCTCCTCGCCGGTCCGCATTCCTCGTGATGAAACCACCCTGGCTCACCCACAGGTGCGGGGTCTCTATTCATGCGGTGAAGGCGCCGGCTACACCGGGGGGATCGTTTCGAGCGCTATGGATGGGGTGATGGTTGCGGGGGCGATTCGCTAGGAGACACCGGCGTGGCATCTGGACGGGAGAAATTTTGTAGCTTTGCGGTTTTAATCGGGTAAGGAAATGGAAAATTCTGTATTTGAATCGATGCGTTCGAAAGCTATCCTGAAGCAGGATATTTTTGAAAAGTCATTTCAATCGTTTAATTTGTTGAGGAGTATTCTGAGGAAGATGGTGTGGGACTATCAGGAGCAGTTTAGCGGGCAACAGGAGGTGGAATTTGTGCTCAATGACCATGACGATTTCAAGATGGAATTGACATTTGGCGGGGATGTGCTGGTATTTATGCTTCATACCAATATTTTTGAATTTCCCAGGATGCACGAGGTGATGAAGACCTCTTATATTGCTGAAGATCCTCAACGTAGTTACTGCGGTGTGATCAACATTTACAACTTCCTGGCCGATTCCTTCCGCTTTAACCGTTTGAATGACCTCGGTTATATGATTGGCAGGGTGTTTGTGAACAAGGACCAGCATTTTTTTATTGAAGGGAAACGGGAGATCGGACAGTTGTACAATAACTTCTCTACCTCAGTGATCAATGAAGAGTCTATGACCGGCATTGTGAAGTCGGCCATTCTTTATACCTCCAATTTCGACTTGTTGACCCCTCCGTATGATGAGGTCAAACTGGTGAGGGTGGAAGATTTGCTGGCCACTTCAAATGTTAAACTGGTAACCGGCAAACGTTTGGGGTTCCGTTTTCAGGGTGATCATATCGAAATCAAAGAGCAAAAACTGAATAAAATCTGAACAGTTTTATAAAATGATCATCAAAATAGCCTGATTATTGTTAGTATTCGACAGATATGTATTTAATAATGAGCGCAATATCTGTGATTACAGGATGCAGGCAGAAAATCACAAAAAAAATACGACACTGTTTGGAGGATTCAAAAATAGTTGTACATTTGCAGTCCCTAAACACAAACAATATTAGGTCCGTTCGTCTAACGGTTAGGACGTCAGGTTTTCATCCTGGTAATAGGAGTTCGATTCTCCTACGGACTACAAATAAAGCTTAAAAAACATGGCAAATCATAAATCCTCTATCAAGAGAATCAGAACTAACGAAGCAAAACGCGTTCGCAATAGATATTACAGCAAAACCATGCGTAATGCCGTACGCAAATTTCGTGCTATGGATAACAAAACCGAAGCTGTGGAGAAATTACCAAAGCTCGTTTCAATGATTGACAAACTCGCTCAGAAAACGGTCATTCATAAAAACAAAGCCGGCAACCTCAAATCAAAGCTTACCAGGTTAGTTAACAAGATGGCGTAAGCTTTCCTGTAAGATATTGTGAACCCTTTTCATCACGAAGAGGGTTTTTTTGTTTGTCCCCATTTTTTTGAGAACTTCCTTCTTAAGAACCTCTGTTTTAGTGACTTCTATTTTAGTGACCCCTATATGGATACTCCTGTTTTGGTGACTCCTGTTTTAATGTCCCATAATATGGATGACTCCCATTTTGGTGACTCCTGCTTTAATGACCCCTACATGGGTAACTCTTATTTGGGTGACTTTTATATGGATGACCCCTATATTTTTGTTCATCCTCTTTTTTGTATGACTGTAATTAATATCTTTACGGAATAAACATCCCTATCAGAGAAAAGAGATACTTTAGGTGTAAGGCAATTCTACATGGAGAAGCTACTTGAGCTGCAACTTGATAAGTAAAGTGACTTTATATAAGAAAAGCGATGCTAAACGTATTAAGCGATTCTGCAAGTGTAAAGCGATTCTATATGGGGAAGCTGCCTGAGTAGCCAATTTATAAGTAAGACGATTCCAAAAGAGAGGTTAATTTTATACAAAAAAAGCGATAAATATGGAAATAACCAATAAGGGGATCAAGACCTGGGCTGACGAGGATAAACCCCGTGAGAAGCTGATGTCGAAAGGCAAATCGGCGTTAAGTGATGCGGAGCTTCTGGCGATTCTGCTTCGTTCAGGTACCCGCTCACAAACTGCGGTTGATGTGGCCCGAAACTTATTAGGCAAGGTGGATAACAACCTGGTTTCCCTTTCTAAACAGTCGCTGGCTGAGCTGGTTAAGACGGCGGGGATTGGCGACACGAAAGCGCTGACGATTATAGCAGCTCTGGAGCTGGGTATGCGTCGACGACAACAGGAAGTGCCTGTCAATAAGGATATTACCAGCAGCCGGGATGCTTTTGAGCTCATGTACCCGTTGGTGGCTAATTGCGCTTATGAACAGTTTTGGGTGCTCTTTTTGAACAAAGCCAACCGGAAACTGGTGATACAATGCGTGAGCGAAGGTGGTTTAGACAGTACGGTGGTAGACCCTAAACGGATTTTTAAAATTGCCTTGGAGGAAAATGCGGCGGGCATTATTCTGTGCCATAATCATCCCTCGGGGAGGCTCCAACCCAGTAACAGTGATATCAAACTGACTGCCAAGATTAAGGAGGCCGGTGAATTTCTGGATATCAAAGTGCTTGATCACCTGGTGGTCGGCGATGAAAAATATTATAGCTTTGCCGATGAGGGCTGTTTGTGATATCACTTCATTTTTTTATTGATTTATGATTAGAATAGTCACCATTATAGGGGCCCGTCCCCAGATTATCAAGGCCGCTGCCATCAGCAGAGCGGTAAAAAACGAATTTGCCGGTCAGATAAAAGAAATTATCGTGCATACCGGTCAACACTACGACCAGAACATGTCGCAGGTGTTTTTTGATGAACTGGGCATTCCGCAGCCTGACTACAACCTGAATGCAGGCAGCGGCAGTCATGGCCGGCAGACGGCTCAGATGATAGAGGGGCTTGAGAAGATTTTATTGGAAGTGAAGCCTGATTTTGTGATGGTATATGGCGATACCAACTCCACGCTGGCTGCCGGCATTGCGGCGTCGAAGATTCATATTCCGGTGGTGCATGTGGAGGCGGGGCTCCGGTCGTTCAACAAGTCCATGCCTGAAGAAATCAACCGGATCATGTGTGATCATGTGTCCACTTTGCTTTTTACGCCGACTCTTACTGGATACCGGAATTTGGTTCACGAGGGGTTCAGTGAAATTACAACCGGTCCGGTCGACATTGATCATCCCCGGATTATCCACTGTGGGGATGTGATGTACGACAACAGCCTGTACTTTGGCGAGCTGGCAGAGCAGCGGTCAAAAGTGACAGAAGAAAGCGGGTTGACTGGTAAAGCCTATTTGCTGGCGACCATTCATCGCGACAACAACACCGATCATCCGGAACGGTTAAATGCCATTTTCAGTGCGTTGGACACCATCAGCAGGAAGCATGGACTGACCATTGCCATGCCGTTACACCCACGCACTTCAGGTTTGCTCCCAAAGACCCTTAAAAAAGAGCTGTTGGATTCCGTGAAGGGAAATCCTGATTTCAGGATCATGCCGCCTGTTTCTTTCCTTGACATGACCCGTTTGGAGAAGCATGCGCTGATGATCATGACGGATTCAGGAGGCGTGCAGAAAGAATCGTATTTCTTCAAGAAACCCTGTGTAATTGCGCGGGAGCAAACGGAGTGGGTAGAGATCACTGATGCAGGGGCCGGGATTATCACAGACGCTGATCCCGAACGCATCATGAAGGCTATAGCGTATTTCCTGTCGGGTCCCGCGATTGAATACCCGCCGATGTTTGGCGATGGGAAAGCCGCGGAATTTATCTGCCAAACGATCCTTCAAACCGCACAGGCGCACAATTAATCAGAAAAGATTTCGAGATACTTCAAACCCGATGGTTTTCTTTTTTAAAAAGCTTTATGAAACCTTATAATTTCTAAAAATAATTTTGTACTTTTGCAGTCCGTTTCAAAAACCTAATGAATTAGAAACTAAATTACAAGCAAATGTTGAAAAACTATGAAACCGTTTTCATTATGACTCCCGTTTTGTCTGATGAACAGATGAAGGAAGCGGTTGTAAAATTTCAGAAATTACTGAAAGACAAGGGGGCTGAAATCATATACGAAGATCATTGGGGCTTACGCAAGTTGGCCTATCCCATCCAGAAAAAGACTTCGGGTTTTTATCATCTGATTGAATTCAAATCAGAGGGTTCCCTTATCAGCGATTTGGAAGTGGCTTTTAAACGTGATGAACGTTTTCTTCGCTTTTTAACTGTTGCACTGGACAAACATGCCGTTGCATACAACGAGAAGAAACGTGTTAACAAAGCAGCAGCCGCCGCTGTAGCTGCTACAACTCCGACCAGTGAACCTGATCAGGCAAATTCTTAAATTTGAACAAAATGGCCAATCAACCCAATTCAGAGATAAAATACTTAACACCCATTGCTGTTGATGTTAAGAAAAAGAAATACTGCCGTTTTAAGAAAAGCGGAATCAAGTATATCGACTATAAAGACGCCGACTTTTTGATGAAATTTGTAAACGAACAGGGCAAGATTCTTCCCCGTCGTATTACAGGTACTTCTACCAAGTTTCAGCGTAAAGTTGCTCAGGCGGTTAAAAGGGCCCGTCATATTGCCCTGATGCCTTACGTGGCTGATCTTTTAAAATAAGGAGGAAAGAACATGGAAGTAATTCTTAAAAAAGACATACCCAACCTGGGTTATGCTACTGACCTGATCAAGGTGCGCGATGGTTATGCCCGTAATTTCCTTATTCCCCAGGGATTGGTTATTATGGCTACTGAATCTAATAAGAAAATGAATGCTGAAACGCTGAAACAGAAAGCATTCAAAGAAGATAAGATTCGCTCAGAAGCTGAAGCAATGGCTAAATTGCTTGAAAATATCGTGGTAAAAATAGGCGCTAAAGCTGCTACTACCGGTAAGATTTTTGGCGCTGTGAATGCACTCCAGATTTCGGAAGCTCTTAAAGATCAGTTTGATTATGATGTTGATCGTAAGAAAATTCACCTTGAAGGTGATAAGATTAAAGAAGTGGGCGCTTACAAAGCTAAGGTGATGCTCGCTAAGGGCGTTTCTGTTTTAGTTAACTTTGAAGTGATAGCTGAATAATCAATCCTATTTTTTTTTTGAAATCCCGGTTATGCCGGGATTTTTTTTATCTTTGTTTTGAATACGAATCTTCGCTGCACGATGATAACGAAAGCACAGGTTAAGCTGATTCAGGCACTCCGACTACCCAAAAACAGGGCTACGGAAGGCTTGTTTGTCGTGGAAGGCGTGAAGATGGTAAATGAACTCCTTGCATCAGACCATGAGGTTGTGCGGATTTTTGCCACCTCCGAGTGGCCGGATCAGGCATTGACGGCTAAACGACTTCGACAAACGGGACTTCATGAGCTGTCGGAACAGGTGCCGTATGTTGAACCGGAGGTGGAAAGCGTTAAGGAGTGGGAGCTGGAAAAAATCAGCAGCCTGAGTACACCCAACCAGGTATTAGCCCTGGTGAAGATTCCGGGGGAAAAACCTATGGGTGATTTAGGCAGACAGTTGTTATTGTTATTGGACAAGGTGAGCGATCCGGGCAACATGGGTACCATTATCCGCACGGCAGAGTGGTTCGGGATGAACCGCGTGATTGCATCCTCTGATTCTGTTGATTTTTATAATCCTAAAGTGGTACAGGCCAGTATGGGCTCCGTATTCCGGATGCCAATTCATACGGTGGATATCATGGACTTTCTGGCAAAGTCAACCGGACAGGTTTACGGCACTCTATTTGACGGGGAACCCCTTGGTCGTGATGTTTTGACCCGCTACGGGATTATCATTGCGGGTAATGAATCGAACGGGATATCCCCACAGGTGCAGCAATATGTAACCCGTAAGCTGACCATTCCTGCCGCAACTACGGCAGCTTCTGAATCACTGAATGTTTCGATGGCGACGGCGATTGTTTGTTATGAATTCAGACGACAATTCCCCGTTTAGACTGAACTTTTTACCCGGTGAGTTGTTGGTTGATGGCTTAATGAAAGACCGGTGATTACTTCATAAAAGATGATTGATTATTTGATGAAAGCCCGGCGATTACGTATAGAAAGCATAGTTATTAAACATAGAAAGAGCGTACTGTTATGATCTGGAAGTTGTTGTTATTATCGGTTATTATTCTCGGACTGGCCTTTGCGGGCATAGCTGTCAAAATGCTGTTCAGGAAGGACTATACCTTCAAAAAGACTTGTAGCAGTGTAGATCCCACTACCGGCAAACACCTGGAATGTTCCTGCGGGGGCCATGGCGAAGGGACCTGTCACAATGATCCCAAAGAACTGAATTAAACAGGCATTTTGCACTTTCCCCTTCACTGTTTCATCCCTGATTAGTCTTATACGTATCCACCTGTTTGCCTCTTTCATGAGATATGAAACTTTGCCAAATAACTGACTTCCTGTCAGTTTTATGACTTTTTTGATACAGGATGTTGCAGGATGATACCCGTGTGTCAGTTATCGTGTAAGTATGCATAACTGCCAAAGTCTGCCATTAGGGTATCAACCTGCACCAAACTCCTTCTTTTTCGTTTTCAGCACTATTATTGCTTATACATATACAACACCCGGTATTGGACAGTGGTTCATGCTTCGTGCTATCAATGTCGATATTAAATTCATGGATTGAGTTCAGAGATTGAATTTCAGCGATTGAGTTTCAGAATTGGATTCAGGTATCATACCAGGGGTTTAGTTTCTGAGCATTGACATGGATGATGTTCCTTGACTTATTGGATTTTGCTGAAGGCGTTGAGAAATGCCCTTCAGATTGCCGGCCTGAAGAGAAGGGCCATCGCGGGATCGGAGCCTGTGCAGAAAGCTATGGCCATCAGGGCCGGAGCCTGAGAACTCTTCAGAAAGCGAATATCGTGATGGCCGGAGCCTGAGACTATTTTATTAGTCGTTTGAAAGCTTCCGTTGACCAGGTGTCGAGGGTACCCTTGTTATCATAGATGATGTAAGCTTCCAACTGTTTATGGCCGGCAAGGAATTGCCGTGTTTTATCGAGGCCCATGACCATGAAAGCAGTGGCATAAGCATCGGCAGTGATACAGTCGTCGGCCAGCACGGATACACTGAGCACGGAATGTTGCACCGGAAAACCGGTTTTGGGATCAATGGTATGGGAATATTTAAGTCCGTTTTCGACAAAGAATTTCCTGTAACTTCCACTGGTGGCAAGCGCTTTGTTTTGTAATGGGATGGTTACCTGTATCTGTCGGGCATCGGTGGCGGCAGTTGCAGGTTTTTCTATTCCTACATTCCATGGACTGCCATCAGGCTTTGATCCCTTGCCTAATACTTCACCGCCCACATCAACGAGGTAATTTTGGATGCCCTTAGTCTCGAGGAAATTGCCGATAATATCACTGGTATATCCTTGAGCAATGGCGTTGAAATCAATCATCATGGCAGGATTTTCCCTGATGAGGCGCCCGTTGATCAGCTTGACCTTTTGATAACCGATCAACGGAAGCAGACTGTCGACCATGGCAGAGTCTACTTTGCTGCGGTGGGTAAAGCCAAATCCCCACACATTTACAAGGGGCATGACGGTAACATCAAAGGCTCCGTTGGTGATGCGGGATACTTCCATCGACTTGTTGAAAACGTTGGTAAACACAGAGTCGGCCACTACGGTGGGGTCATTCCGGTTGAAGCGGGAGATAATGGACTCTTGGACATAAATGGAAGCCGACTGATCGAAGTTGCTGAAAATGCTGTCAATCTGAGGCTGGAAATTACGAAATTCCTTGTCGTAATAAGTGATGGCGTAGTAAGTCCCCTGTGCTTCACCGGCAAATTTAACAGGTTCCACGGTTTTATTCTTGCATGAAACGAGCCACATGCAACTGATGAAAACGATTAAGATATACTTCATAATCCGGAAATTATTAGCTTAATAATACAACTCCATAGAGCTGTTCAAAAAACTATTTTAAGAAACCATTCAATAAAGCAGCGAAACTACTGAATTTATGGATAAGCTGATTGTAAAAATCAACCGCCGAAATCATCATAAGCGATATTTTCCTTAGGAACTCCGAGGTTGTCGAGCATTTTGAATACCGAAGCATTCATCATGGGAGGGCCGCAGAGGTAGTATTCGATTTCTTCAGGCTCCGGATGTTTGCTCAGGTAATTGTCGAGCACAATCTGGTGGATGAAACCCTGGTAGCCGGTCCAATGATCCTCGGGCAGTGGTTCGGAAAGTCCGAGATGGAACTTAAAGTTAGGAAATTTCTTTTCAATAGCTTCGAAGTCGTTCTCGTAGAACACTTCTCTGAGAGAACGGGCTCCATACCAGAAGGACACCTTGCGGGTTGTTTTTTCAGTATTGAAGAGGTGGAATATCTGGGAGCGCAGGGGGGCCATACCGGCACCGCCGCCAATATAGAGCATTTCCTTTTGGGTAGGCTTGATATGGAATTCGCCGTAAGGCCCTGAAACCCTTACTTTATCGCCCGGTTTACGGGAGAAGATATAGGAGGAGCAGATGCCGGGGTTCACCTTCATAAACTGTTTCTTTGCACGGTCCCAGGGCGGGGTGGCGATACGGATATTCAGCATGATGATGTTGCCTTCGGCAGGGTGGTTAGCCATAGAGTAAGCCCGGAAGATCGGTTCGGTGTTCTTCATTTTCAGATCCCACAGCTTCATGCCATCCCAGTCGTCCTTATACTTATCTTCCACTTTAATATCTTTGTAATCCACTTCGCAGGGGGGTACATCCACCTGGATATAACCACCGGACTGGAAGTCAAGTTTTTCGCCTTCAGGCAGTCGGACCACGAATTCCTTAATAAAAGTAGCCACGTTACGGTTGCTGATCACTTCACATTCCCACTTTTTAATACCAAATATTTCCTTAGCGATACCTATTTTAAGATTACCCCTGACCTTTACCTGGCAGCCGAGACGCCAGTGGTTCTGTTGTTCCCTGCGGGTGAAATAGCCCTGTTCAGTAGGGAGTATATCGCCGGCACCTTCAAACACCTGACATTTGCACATGGCACAGGTGCCGCTGCCTCCGCAGGCCGAGGGGAGATAAATTTTTTCATTGGCGAGTGTTGACAGGAGCGATGATCCGGGTGGTACTTCAATTTCCTTTTCATCATTGATCAGGATGTTTACGTTACCCGGAGGGGTGAGTTTTGTACGTACCCAGATCAGCATTCCGACCATGATCAGAATCACGACCAGGAAGACTACAATACTTATAAGGATGATCATTCCGGTTCCCATATCTGTACTTTCTTTTTAATTACAAGCGATACGATTATATTTTAATCCCCATGAAGCTCATAAAGGCAATAGCCATAAGCCCGGTGATAATAAACGAAATACCCAGTCCGCGTAGAGGAGCCGGTACATTTGAATACCTTATTTTCTCCCTGATAGCAGCAATGGTGATGATAGCGAGCCACCAGCCGACCCCGCTGCCCAGCCCGTAAACGGTTGCTTCGGTAACGGTATCATAATCACGTTCCTGCATGAACAGGGCAGCGCCCATGATGGCACAGTTTACCGCGATGAGCGGGAGGAAGATGCCGAGCGTGTTATATAAGGCCGGGGTAAACTTCTCCACTACCATTTCAACAAGTTGCACAATGGCGGCGATGACCGCAATGAACATGATGAAACTCAGAAAGCTTAAGTCGACATTAGCGAAGGATTCACCCAACCAGGAGAGTGCTCCCTTTTTGAGCAGCAGATTGTCGATCAGGTAATTTACGGGAACTGTTACGCCAAGGACGAAGATTACGGCGATGCCGAGGCCCATAGAGGTTTTTACTGTTTTCGAGACTGCCAGGTAAGAACACATACCCAGGAAGAATGCGAAAATCATATTGTCGATAAAGATCGACCGGACGAATATATTGATCAGGTTTTCCATAGGTGCAGGGGTTATGATCTGTCAATAAGATCAGCATTTTTTGACCGTTGAATCCATATTATTATCCCTATTATAATAAGGGCCATAGGAGGCAGGATGATAAAACCGTTGTTCACATATCCCATATCATAGAATGATTGGGGTATGACGCGGTGCCCAAACAGGGAACCGGAGCCCAGTAGTTCGCGGAAGAAGGCAACGGTCATCAATATGGCACCGTAGCCCAGACCATTGCCGATACCATCGAGAAAGGAAGGCCAGGGCTTGTTGGCCATGGCATAGGCTTCCAGCCGTCCCATTACGATGCAGTTAGTGATAATAAGGCCCACGAACACGGAGAGCTGTTTACTTACGCTATAGGCATAAGCTTTTAGCACCTGGTCGACCAGGATAACGAGAGCAGCGATGACCACCAACTGTACGATAATACGAATACGGGGCGGGATGGTATTGCGCAGTGCCGAAATAATGAGATTAGACATGGCGGTGACCACGGTAACCGACAATGCCATGACAAAGGCGGGTTCCAGTTTTACCGTAACAGCGAGTGCGGAGCAGATACCCAGTATTTGAACCGTAATGGGATTGTCCTTATTCAACGGACCTGTCAACAACTTCTTGTTTTTAGCTGAGAACAAGGGTTCTCTCACTTTTTCAACTTTCATTGTTTTCGATTTTTAATATATGTAATATAGTTTGACAAGTTGCTTTCAATCATAGACGATACCCCTTTGCTGGTAATGGTACCACCGGAGATGGCATCCACGCCGTGTACGGGATCAATATTGGAATTGGCCACGCCGCCTTTGATGACTTTGATAGAGGTAAAATCTCCTTTATCATCGAATATCTGCTTACCGGCAAACTGGGTCTGGAAAGGCAGGGCTGCAATTTCAGCTCCTAAACCGGGAGTTTCCCCTTTATGTCCGAAGGTAACCCCTTCAACAGTATTGAAGTCGCTTTTGAGTGCTATGTTACCCCAGACAGGACCCCATAAACCGGTACCTGACAAGGGAATAATGTAAATGGTATCCTGCTTTTTCAGGCATACGTATAAAGGGAAAAACGGTTGAACAGTTGATTTGCCCAGTGCCAGTTCCTGTTGTATTTTAAGCTCGCTTTTAAGATTAATATCGAAAGCTCTCTTATCACCTTTGATAAATTTACCGTTACTGTAGACGGCGACTTCCTCACCCTTAGAATCAATGACCACTTCACTGATGATGTATTTGGCATACAGTTCCATGGCATTTTCGGGGGTTGAAGGGATATTGGCCGATTTGAGGATATCTTGGATTTTCTCGACCTTCACGTTTTTATCCTGTGCCGGCTGGAGCAGAATGGCGGCTCCCGAGAGCAGGATGGCAACCAGAATTACCAGTATGGAAGCATATTTGAATATATAACTGTTGCTGAACATTTGTTTCTTCTTTTAGATAGTTAAAAAACAGGTTATGCTTTAACAGGTTTGAGTGCTCTTTTGAGACGGCGTTTGATGTTTGATTCCACTACATAATGGTCAATAAGCGGGGCAAACACGTTCATCAGCAGGATGGCCAGCATCACACCTTCAGGATAAGCCGGATTGATTACCCTGATCAGCACCGCCAAGACCCCGATAAGGAAACCGTAAATGATTTTACCTGTAGGTGTTTGTGCCGCAGTTACCGGATCAGTGGCCATGAAGACCGTGCCAAATGCGAAACCTCCCATTACCAGATGATAATAGAAAGGAACTTCCATATAGGTATTGAGTCCGGCAAGGTTAAACACGAGTCCCATGAACAGTCCGCCGAACACCACAGACAGCATAATTCGAAGGCTGCCGACACCGGTAAAGATGAGTATCAGAGCACCAATCAGGATGGCAATTGTAGAGGTTTCGCCGACTGACCCGGGGATAAAGCCCAAGAACATGTCAGAGAACGAATGTGAAAAGCTGACCGGGGCATCACCGATACCGAGGGCGGCTTCAGCAAGGGGCGTAGCGCCTGAGAAGGTATCAGCCTTTTCAGCGATCCACACCTTATCGCCGGACATGAAAGCCGGGTAAGCGAAAAACAGGAATGCCCTGGCTGTAAGCGCGGGGTTCAGGATATTCATGCCCGTACCGCCGAATGCTTCCTTGCCAATCAGAACGGCAAAAGCAGTGGCAAGAGCAACCATCCACAAAGGAATATCAGGGGGTACTATCAGCGGGATCAGCATGCCGGTTACCAAAAAGCCTTCATTCACCTCGTGGTGTCTGTATTGTGCAAAGGCAAACTCAATAGCCAACCCCACTACATAGGATACCACAATAATGGGCAGGACTTTAGCAGCGCCAAAACTGACCTTTTGCCAGAAAGAAGCATCCAGGGCAAAAGAGAGAAAGTGCTGGTGTCCTACATTCCATATACCAAAAAATAAGGCAGGCATTAATGCCAGTACCACCATGATCATGGTACGTTTCATGTCAATACTGTCGCGGATATGACTGCCACTTGAGGTAGTCCGGTCAGGGACAAAAAGAAACGCCTCGAAAGCATCAAAAGTGGAGTGGAGTTTTTCATACCGGCCTCCTTTTTGAAACTGTGGTTTTATTTTATCAAGATATCTTCTGAGTGATCTCATCAGGAATTCTTTTATTTAAAACGTTAATTAATTCATTTCTTTACGCATCACCTCAAGCCCTTTACGGATGATAGCCTGGATATTGGTTTTTGAAGTATCGACAAATTCAACGAGGGCAAAATCTTCAGGCTCGACCTCGTAGATGCCGAGGTTCTCCATGAGGTCAATATCTTCATACAGGATGGATTTGATAAGCTGCAGCGGAAGGATATCCATAGGGAACACCTTCTCAAATTGACCGGTCATCACATAGGCTCTTTCAGAACCATGCAGGTTGGTATCCAGTGCATAGGACCTGTGAGGGGTTAACCAGGCAGGGAAGGTGCGTGAAACGCTGAACTTTTTGAAGCCCGGCAAGCCCCAGCCGAGGAATTCAAAATAGTTACCTTCAGGGATCACCGTTACCATAGAATCATAATAGTTCAGGAAATTGTCGGATCTGATGGCCGTGCCGGTCAACACATCGCCTGATATATAGCGCAGGTGTTTAGCCGTTACATTTGATTCCACCATCATTTTAATGCAGCCACCGCGAATGGTTTTATAGTAATGAGGTTTCAGCACTTCGGAACCGGCAAGGGCAACGGTAATTTCAGGGTCAATCACGCCTGTTTGGAAGAGGCTGCCTATGGTAATCACATCCCTAACGTTGACTACCCAAATTACATCACCCTTGTTGATGGGGCGGATATGATGGATCTGGATCCCCGGGTTGCCGGCGGGATGAGGACCCCTGAAAGCGGTGATTTCTACATTACGGGCATTCAGAAATTCAGGCGCCTTGGTGTTCACTCCGATATTCAGATGTACTTGGCCATCTGTAAGCTTCTTGAGGACATCAAGGCCTGTTTGAAACTCAGGGCCTTTATCCTTAACGATAAAATCAAGATCAGGAGCTAGCGGGGCGCTGTTGAATGCGGAGATAAAAATGGCATCGGGAACATGGTCGGGGTTGGCAATGATGGCGTAAGGCCGTTGCCTGATATAGGTCCAAAGCCCACTCTTCAAGAGCTTTTCAATAATTGCAGCTCGTGTGCAGGTTTCAGGATCAGCAGGGCCAAAATCCTCCTGATGGTTCTGTTCAGTGGTTTCCACTCTGATTTCAAGAAGCACCCGTTTATCCCCTCGTTTAATTTCAGTGACCGTACCGCTGTGAGGGGCGGTGAAATGAATATTTTCACGGTATTTGTCGGAGAAGAGCGGGGTCCCGGCCAGGACTTCATCCCCTTCTTTTACCAGCAGGCGAGGGTAAATCCCTATAAAATCAGTTGGTTTAATCACATACGAATCAGGTTTGATGGTGGATAATGATTTATTCGCTTCTCCTTTTAACCTGATATCTAAGCCTTTGGAAATTTTGATTGTCTTCGGCATGGTTTATATATTTCAGACATTCATTTTAGAAATATGGTGGACAAAGGTACGCCCTTTTAACTATAAAAGATAGCTGCCGGATGCAGTAACCGATATGAGCCGGTAATTCTGTTGTTTGAAATGTACAATTTGGTATCTTTGTAAAAACAACTCCAATAACAAGCGACCCTTGCGATTGTTTATGAAATAACAATGGGAAAACATAAATTATTTTTTAAAGCCGGGATATTTTTACTTTTTATGTGTGTGACTTCCGGCGGTTTCAGTCAGGCGCTGGAAGATAAAATCTTTAAACCTTCCGTCAGGACTGTATTATTACACAGGACTGACGGGGAACTGACTACCCCGGTTATAAACTTCAACAGTGAAGAGCGGTTGTTACTGTCGTTTGACGACCTTGAAGGAGGTTATGTTGCCTGGCAATACACCCTGGTACACTGCAATGCTGACTGGACGCCGACCGACTTATGGCAGAATGAATACCTGCAGGGGTACACTGATGATTACATCACCGAATATAAAAATTCCTTCAATACGCTGCAACCCTACACTCACTATAGTCTGGAGTTGCCTAACCGCAACATAGAGATCAGGTTGCCGGGTAATTATATTGTGAAAGTTTACGCTGATGGTGATCCGGAGCATCCGGCATTCATCCGCCGGTTCATGGTCGTTGACAAAAGGGTGGAAGTGACGGCTGCCATCAGCCAGGCCAGGAATATTAATCAACGGTATACCCACCAGGATGTGAGTTTTTCCATATTAAATCCTGATTATGCCATCAGTGAACCTGACCGGCAGCTCAAAGTAGTGATCCTTCAGAATTTCAGATGGGATAATGCCATGTTTAATGTAAAGCCTCTTATGTTACGCTCCAATGAAATGGACTACCATTATACTGACGGGACCCTCTCCTTTGAAGCCGGTAATGAGTTCAGGTTCATTGATATCAAGAGCCTCCGTTATAATACACAGAACATATACTCCATTGAGCAAAGGAATGGTCAGTACTATGTAAACATGATGCATGATAAAAGCAGGGCTTTCAGTCCGTATATCACCCTGTCGGACATTAACGGAAATTTTTTGATTAAGACAGAAGATGCCGGTGATGTGGATGATGAAGGGGAATACGCATGGGTTAATATATTTTTAGCCTGGGAGACCCCGCTGGCGGGCGGTACCTTTTATGCAGTGGGGGCCTATAATGACTGGCAACATGATAAAGCCACCGAACCTGAAAAAGGAAAAATGAATTACAACTATGCCCGCCAGGGGTATGAAGCGCGTTTATATCTCAAACAAGGCTACTATAATTACTATTATGCTTTTGTGGATGACAAAACCAGAAAAATTGACCTGAGCCAGGCGGAAGGCAACCGTTTTGAAACGGGCAACAGCTACACCATACTGGTTTATAACAGGGAGCAGGGGCAGTTGTTTGACCGGCTGATTGCAGTTCAGACGGTTGAGAATTAAAAAAAATAACGTAAGTTTGGCGGGCGAAAATAGGAGTAAGAAATGGATAATTTCATTGTATCAGCACGTAAGTACCGTCCGGCTACTTTTAATACAGTAGTAGGACAAACGGCCATCACCAACACCTTAAAGAATGCGATAAAGAATCAGCAGCTTGCGCAGGCTTTTCTTTTCACGGGGCCAAGGGGGGTAGGTAAGACCACCTGTGCAAGGATTCTGGCTAAAACCATCAACTGCACGGCCATTACCCCTGAAGGTGAGGCCTGCAATACCTGTGCTTCATGCCAGATATTCAATAAATCATCCTCTTTCAACATCTTTGAGCTGGATGCAGCTTCAAACAGCTCTGTTGACGACATACGTACCCTGATTGACCAGGTGAGGATACCACCACAGCAAGGGTATAAGGTCTATATCATCGATGAAGTTCATATGCTCTCACCTCAGGCTTTTAACGCGTTCCTGAAAACACTGGAAGAACCTCCTGCCTATGCCAAGTTTATATTGGCTACAACTGAAAAGCATAAGATTATGCCTACCATACTTTCAAGGTGTCAGATCTTTGATTTCAGGCGCATCAGCGTAGAAGATATTGCCCATCACCTGGATTTTGTCGCCCATAGCGAGCACATAGATGCAGAACCTGAAGCCCTCCATATTATTGCTCAGAAAGCTGACGGGGGACTGCGTGATGCACTCTCCATGTTTGATCAGTTGGTGAGCTATGCCGGGAACAAGCTTACGTATAAACAGGTGATTGAAAACCTGAACGTGCTGGATTACGACTATTATTTTAAAATTACTGATTTTATACTGGCAGGAGATGTCAGCCATTGTCTGCTTACTATTAATGAGATCATTGAAAACGGGTTCGAGGGTCAGCACTTTATCACCGGACTTGGGGAACATTTACGGAACCTACTGGTGAGCAAAGACAGGGCGACCCTGCAGTTGCTGGAAACCACCGGCAGTGTGAAAGAACAGTACAAAGTACAGTCGGACCGCTGCAGCGTGCAGTTTTTACTGGAGGCGCTCCGGATTAACAATGAGATTGACATCAACTACAAGACCAGCAACAATAAAAAGCTGTATTTGGAGATTGGGTTGATGCAGTTATGTCGTCTTTCTATTTCCGTCACTCATCTGCCGGTTCCCAAAGCATCCACGCCTTCGCCAAAGACACCACCGACACAATCTCCGGCACCACAATCCCCGGCACCACAATCCCCGGCACCACAGGCCTCAGTACCCCAGACTTCGGCACCACAGGCGCAGGCACCACAGACCTCATTACCGCAGACGTCCCAAGTTCCGACTTCTAACGCTTCTGCACCTATAGACTCGATATCTAAAAATTCTGTATCCCCGAATTCAGTGTCTCAACAGCAGCCGAAGCCCGCAAGTTCGACACAACCTGGTGTGCATGCTGAAAAAGGGAGTTTGGTAAACGAAAGTGGACAGGCATATCGGGCAGAAAATAAGACTAAACCGGTCGCTACCTTTTCAGGGTTGAACCTGGCGGGGCTGATGACCGGAAAGAAACCGAGTCAGGCAGATCAGTCCGCTGAAGAGCAGGAAGAAGCCCCCGGAGAATCATTCGGCAATGAGCCGGTGAGTCAGGGAAGTCTGATGAAGGTTTGGTCGGCTATGGTAGAAAGCTTGTCGGAAGAACTTCCATTACTGCAAAACACCCTCTTATGGAAGGCCCCCGAGTTGCAGGAGAATTCAGGGATCAGGGTATTTATTGAGAATACGTTGCAACAAGACGAAATATACAAGAACCGGGGCGAGATAACTCTCTATTTGCGCAAAGCCCTCAAGAACGATGCGCTGTTCATTGAAACGCAGATCGTTGAAAGTGTGGATGGAGAGCGTAAGCCTTACACGGATACGGAGAAGTATGAGTATGTGGTAAAAAAAGCTCCGGCCGTCAGAGATCTTAAAGAGCAGATGGGGCTGGAGTTGGAGATGTAGAGAAGACACCAAAGACGCCAGCGTGGCGTCTGTACCGACGAGCTTCGGAAGGAGAAGCCATCCTGTCGTCTTTGCCGAACGGGATTCCCCCTTCGGGGTGGTTAGTTCCGGAAAATGAGCTTGCCGTTGAGAGCGTCGAGGTGGATCACGGAGTCACGGGTTACTTCGGCGGAGAGGATTTTGCGGGAAAGCTCGTTCAGGACGTTCCTTTGAATGACTCGTTTTACCGGACGGGCGCCATAATGAGGGTCAAAGCCGAGTGTTGCGATCAGGTTGATGGCTTCGGGAGTGGCCTCAAACTGAATTTCACTTTTGGCGAGCACGGTTTGAAGGTTTTCAAGCTGCAACTGTACAATCTGCCGTATTTCCTTTTCGGTTAAAGGTTTGAACATGATGATTTCATCCACACGGTTCAGGAACTCCGGCCTTATAGTTTTGCGCAATATGGACATGACTTCCTCTTTGGTATCTTCAAGAAGCTGATCACGATTCTGATCCGTAAGACCTTCCAGCTTATCATTGATGTAGTCTGATCCGAGGTTGGATGTCATAATAATGACGGTGTTTTTGAAGTCGGCAGTCCGGCCTTTATTATCGGTCAGGCGGCCTTCGTCCAGAACCTGGAGCAGGATATTGAAGACATCAGGATGGGCTTTTTCGATTTCATCAAGCAGGACTACTGAGTAGGGTTTACGTCTGATTTTCTCCGTCAACTGACCGCCTTCATCATAACCTATATAACCCGGAGGCGCTCCAATTAAGCGGGAAACCGTATGGCGTTCCTGGTATTCGGACATATCGATCCTTACCATGGAGCTTTCATCATCGAAGAGGAATTCGGCCAATGCTTTTGCAAGCTCTGTTTTGCCGACGCCCGTGGTGCCCAAGAAAATGAAGGAACCGATGGGTCGTTTAGCATCCTGCAGTCCGGCGCGGCTTCTTCTGATTGCATCAGCGACTGCCTGGATGGCTTCATCCTGACCGATGACCCGTTTGTGCAGTTCCTGTTCGAGCGAGAGCAGCTTTTCACGTTCACTTTGCAGCATACGGGTAACCGGAATGCCTGTCCACCGGGCAACGATATCGGCGATTTCTTCAGCGCCGACTTCCTCTTTGATCAGGGCAGAGGAGGCCTGCAATTCATTTAATTGCAACTTAGTTTTTTCGAGTCGTTGTTCAGCGTCTTTGATTTTGCCGTACCTGATTTCAGCAACCTTGCCATAATCGCCTTCACGTTCGGCTTTGTCTGCCTCATACTTAAGGTCTTCAATTTCCTTTTTAGTACGTTGAAGGGTATCGACCACAGACTTCTGCGACTTCCATTGGGCGGTGACGTTATTTCTTTCCTCCACCAGTTCAGAAAGCTCAGCAGAGATAGACTTCATACGGGCCTCATTATTTTCACGGGCGATACCGGCTTTTTCAATTTCCAGTTGTTTGATTTTACGTTCCACCTGGTCAAGGGCTTCAGGCACGGAGTTGATTTCAAGCCGGAGTTTAGCGGCTGCTTCATCAATCAGGTCAATGGCTTTGTCGGGAAGGAACCGGTCGCTGATATACCGTTGTGACAGTTCAACGGCTGCAATGATAGCCTCGTCCTTGATCCTCACCTGGTGGTGTGATTCATAACGTTCCTTCAGTCCACGGAGTATCGAGATAGCGCTCAGTGTATCAGGTTCATTCACCATGACGATCTGGAAACGGCGTTCGAGTGCTTTATCTTTTTCAAAGTACTTTTGGTATTCGTTCAGGGTAGTAGCTCCGATTGCACGGAGTTCACCTCTTGACAAGGCCGGTTTGAGGATGTTGGCGGCATCCATGGCGCCTTCGCCGCCACCGGCGCCAACCAGGGTATGGATTTCATCAATAAAGAGGACCACTTCGCCATTGGAATCAATGACCTCTTTGACGACTGCTTTCAGTCGTTCTTCAAATTCTCCTTTATATTTGGCTCCGGCGATCAGGGAACCCATATCGAGGGAGAAGATGAGCGTTGACTTAAGGTTTTCAGGGACATCGCCGTTCACGATACGATGGGCAATGCCCTCCGCGATAGCGGTTTTGCCGACTCCCGGTTCGCCGATCAGGATAGGGTTGTTTTTGGTACGGCGGGTAAGAATCTGGAGCACCCGCCTGATTTCCTCGTCACGGCCTATTACAGGATCCAGTTTGCCGGAACGGGCCAGGTCATTCAGATTACGGGCATAACGGTTTAGGGCATTCCAACTTTCATCGGAGGAAGCGCTGTTGACATTGGAACCTTTACGAAGCTCTTTTATGGCGGTCATCAGGTCCTTTTCATGGAGACCGTAGTTTTTTAACAGCGTAGCCACCTCATCGTTCGTAGTCAATAAGCCCAGCAGCAGATGTTCTACAGAGATAAATTCATCATTCATCTTTTTGGCATATACAGATGCTTCCTGAAGTGCTTTATTAGCCCGGTTGCTGAGGTATTGCTCACTGCCGCCGGTTACTTTGCTGAAGGAGCTGATCATCTGGTCCAAAGCTTTTTGAAGACTCTTGGGGTCAACCCCGAATTTACCCAGCAGGTAAGGGATTACATTATCATCAGTTTCAAGCAACCCCTTAAGTATATGCGCTGTTTCAACAGCCTGGTGATTGTTGGCAGAGGCTATTTCCTGTGCTTTTTGTATTGCTTTTTGTGTTTTAAGTGTGAGATTATCCATCGTAATCATTTTTGATCGTTTATTCAAAAAGTTTGCCAAACAGTTAATCAGATCTATGAATGTCAAAATGACATGAGAGTATCAGGATTAACGACATATTGACACGAATTTTGCATATACCAGTAGAACAAAGATTCAGGGAACATGTTATTCATAAAGGAAAAATAAAGATTATGAAGAAGAGGATGTTTAAAAGGCTGATGGAATGGATCAGGAAATATAAAATTTAAGAGCTTATACACCAAAAACTTACTTTTACCGTTTGAGACCTAAACAAAAAGAAGTAATTTAGCCAATTATTTCTATTAAGTTTCTGAAATCCGGAAGAACATTTTATGATAAACCGAATCCTGAGGCGATTATTCAGCATTATATCTTTTGTAAGTCTTGTTTGCATTAGCAATAGTCTGGATGCACAGGTCAATATAACCAGTATGACGGGAGCACGGGTTTGTCCTGATATGCAGTATGCTACCCCGGTGATGGTAACTTCATTAAGCGGTGTGGATTCCCTGTACCTGGTCATTGGTTTTAACGGGGAGACGGTAACTTTTTTGAGTTACAGGCAAGTTAATCCTGAACTCAGTGCAAATGGTGTCATGACGGTAACCTCCACTACCGATTCAGTGATTATCAGGTGGGGAACCCGTGAAGGGGGCACTCCTGTTGATCTTTTGAATGTTAAATTATTGGAACTGGTATTTATGATTGGTAACCAGGAAGGAACGATTGCGTTTGATACCCTGGCATCCATTTATACCGACAGTCAGGGCAATGAGATAGAATCAGCGTTTATGGATGCGGAAATCACCCTGTTCCCTGCACTCTCAGTAATACTGGATGAAATAGATGCTACCTGTCCGGGCGCTTGTGAAGCCAATGTTGCTGCCTTTATAACCGGAGGTTTGAGGCCCTACCAATTTCTGTGGAACAGGGAACCCTCCATTTTTGACAGCATCAAATCAGGAGCATGCGGAGGTATTAATAATTTGCAGGTATCAGATGCAAACGGATGTATATTGGATACCAACTTTAAGGTGAGTGAACTGACTTCGTCGAAAGTGGAAGTGGAGACTACCCCGGACACTGTTTACATGCAAAATCCGACCGTTACATTCGGGTTCACTGAAGATCAGAGTATCGTTGACTGGGTATGGGATTTTGGAGATGGTACACCTGGTTCACGTGATAAGAACCCGGTGCACGTATTTTCCACAGCACAGACTCCCGGCCTGGAATTTTATACCGTACAGCTTAAGGTGGTCAATGAAAGTGGGTGTGATACCACCATCATCATTAAAGTACCCATTAGCGAGATCGATATTTTCATACCCAATGTGTTCACGCCGGGAGGGGATGATGATATCAATAATTATTTCAAAATAGCCAAAAACGTTACCGATACAGAAAAGGTACCCATAGATGCAGAATACATCCGGATGGAACTGGTAGTATTAGACCGATGGGGACGAAAGGTATATGATAACCTCAATTACAGAAATAACTGGGATGGCGGCAATTTACCCGAAGGCACCTATTACTATCGCCTGAATACCATCGGCTATTTTAAAAATGAAAGTTTTAAGGGAGCTGTAACAATACTCAGGTAAGTAGGATCAGCACACGTTAGTTTCAAAATCCATTCTTTTTACTTCTACCTTTTCAAGTTGAAGAAGCTCTTTTTCCAGCTTCTCCCACTCATGGATATTGCCAATCAGCTCCAGGACGATCAGGGAGCCGCTCTTGTCAGACTCGCCGGGCTCATTTAATCCCAATCGTGTTCTGATAGAACTTCCATACTTGGTCAAAAGAACCTGTACTTGTGCAGCTACACTCTGGCGGTTGCAAACCTTTACTCCTAAAATTCTTACGTTGGTCATAATGCTAAATTTTGATGGATGAATGATGTGTTTTATATACCTGCTATGGATGAACAATCAGGATGCCAAATGCTTATTCCATGCTATTGATCTCCGAACAAACCTGTATTCACAAAGATACAACGAAAATTAAACAAAGGAAAGCCCAAATAGGTTAAAAAAAATTCGGTAAATCAGGTAGACGGTATATTCAAGTGCTTACCCCTATACTTACCGATACAAATATAGGATGAGGCTACATTAAACCTCGACCACGAGATTATCATAAGCCAGATGAATGCCATGGGGGAGTTTCTGCTCCACTTCATCATACAAACCCAGGAAGTGACTGATATGGGTGATGTAGGCTCTTTCAGGTTGCACTTGTTGTATAAAAGCGATGGCTTCACTTAATGAAAAGTGTGAAACATGTTTTGAGTTACGTAAAGCATTGATCACTAATACTTTTGTCCCTTTTAGTTTAGCTATTTCTTCAGGGGCCACATAACTGGCATCGGTAATATAGGTGAGGTCGTTTATACGGTAACCCAGTATGGACAACTTGTTATGCATCACCATGATTGGAATGAATTCAGCGTCGCCTATGCTGAAAGGGGTATGGTCAATTTCATGAATGGTAAGCTGAGGCGCCCCAAAGAAACGGTTTTCCTCAAAGATATAGGGGAATTCAGTGTGGATGGCTTCCATTACACGATGCGTGCCATAAATGGGGATGCTTTTGTTCAGCACATAGTTAAAGGCCCTTACATCATCCAGTCCGGCAATGTGATCACGATGTTCATGGGTAAATATCACTGCATCAATGTCGTCAACATTCTGCTTAAGCATTTGGAACCGGAAGTCGGGGCCACAGTCAATTACAATGTTCCTGCCATTGACACGAATCATGGCCGATGTCCGGAACCTTTTGTCGCGAGCATCCTTAGATTTGCATACAGGACAATTACAGGCAATTACAGGAACTCCGATGGAGGTACCTGTGCCCAGGAAAGTGAGTGTTATGGATGGTGATCCTGTCATGATCGGTTATATTACTCATTAGTTACATATAGCTTCATGGTCATTGACTAATAGATTAATTCTTCCACTTCTGCAAGATCAGATTTGAGTTGTGATATCATTTCCTCCTGATTAGTGAAAACCACCTCATCACGAATACGTTTGGCAAAAAAGATGGTAGCTTCACGTGCTTTGAGGTTGACAGACTGATTGAATAAGAGTAAAATGACTTCTACATCATCAATCTTACGGATATCAAGGGGAAGCGAGTTTTTAATATTCACGATTCCTTTATAAAACTCCCCATTAAACCGGACATTCACGGCATAGACGCCATCAGAAGGGATCAGCTTATTGGAGTCATCTATTTGAGCCCTCCAGGATTGCAAGTTAAGGGCATTGACTGAAGAGCTAACGATATCAAAGGTGCCGGTAATGATGTAGTGATGATCAAGATAGGCATTGGCTCTTTGTATTTTACCTTCGAGCAAAGCTTTCCTGATCAGGGTGGAGCTGACCGTTTCATTATGGATATCCTGTTCAGGGATTTCCTCTACACTAAAATGATAGTATTGGCCCAGTTCATATAAATAATTGAAATTGCCTTCACGATTATGTCCGAAATGATGGTTGAATCCAATGACCACCTTTTTTACATGCAGTTTGGCGACCAGAATATTCCTGATAAAGTCGATGGAAGAGATTTCAGAGAACTCTTTGGTGAAGGTGAGAATAATGAGATGATCCAATCCTGTTTTGGATAAGAGATCAATCTTTTCACGTTGTGAATTAATCAGCAACAGGTTTTTACCGGCCGTTTCAGGAAAGAGGACCTTACGGGGGTGAGGGTGAAAAGAAATCAGGACAGACTCCCCGTCAATGACTTTTGCTATTTCAATTAGCCTGTTAATGATGGTTTTATGGCCAATATGTACTCCATCAAAGGTACCGGTAGTAACTACCGGGTTCTTAATGTGATCAACATGATCAAAACCATAATGAATTTCCATTCGGGGCTTTGTTAAGCTTTTTTGACAAAGTAAGCAATCTTCTCCAGCATGGTAATAATATCATATTCCTGAAGGTACACATGTGCAGGGACATTGAGTGGTTTGGGCGAGAAGTTGAATATACCCCTGATGCCTGCCATAACAAGCATTTCAGCAACACTCACAGCTTCCTCACCGGGTACAGAAATCACAGCAATGGAGATTCCTTCACTCTTGATGATATCCATCATCCGGTCAATATGGTAGCAGGGAACACCTGCATAAATCTTATCGACCTTATCAATGTTATTATCAAAAGCAGCAACAATGCTCATCTTAGTTCTTTTGCCGTTCAGATAGCCCATAATGGAACGGCCCAGGTTACCTATTCCCACGACGGCAATTTTTTGTCCTTCGCGAGTATCGATAATATGGCCAATAATATCAATTAGTTCTTTTACATCATATCCCTGTCGCAGGGTTCCGGTGTAACCAATGAGCATAATGTCACGACGAACCTGCACCGGAGTGATGTGAAGCATATTCGCAATTTCATGGGAGAAAATATGGTGCTTTCCGCCAGCCAGATAATTAAGTAATGATCGACGGTATTGGCTTAAACGTTCAACAGTTTTATCAGGTAGTTTTTTATTAATCATCTTATACGGTTATTTAATTTTGCGGGAAAGTAATGCTGAACGTACTTCCTTTATCAGGAATACTCTGTATATCAATTTCACCGTGATACATATCCACTATTTTCTTCATGATGGATAATCCGAGTCCCGAGCCTGTGATGTTTTTAGTTTTCGGGTTCTTAATCCTCACGAAATCCTGGAACAAGCGGGCTTTTTCTTCATCGGTCATGCCGATACCTGAATCAGAAACCTTCATTACAATATTATCTTGCGTCTGTTTGATAAAAACATCTACTCTGCCGCCGTTTTTATTATACTTGACCGCGTTGGAGATGAGGTTATTTAGTATAATTTCTATTTCCTTAGGATCAGCATCCATCAGGACCGGTTCTTTGGTATTCAGATAGATATCGACATCTTTCTGAATAGCATAAGGCCGCATGGTATCCATAGAAATCAAAGCAATTTTGGTAAGATCAACCGGTTCAAGGTGCTGAACAGGGCTACCTGATTCAATTTTTGTGAGGTCAAGCAGGTCCATGATCAGGCTTCGCATTCCGTTGATACGTTCAAGTGATCGTTCAATCATTTCCTTATAAGTGGAAATGTCATTGCCAAACTGGCGTTCGTTCATAATCTTCAGGTACCCTTCAATGGCGTTTATAGGGGCCTTTAATTCATGTGACAAAACTGAAAGGAACTGAAATCTGATTTGTTTACCTTCCTTATTCATCTTTTGAGTCATTCTTTTTAAGAACAACTGCTTGGTAATGTTTTCAATAGAGGCACGCAGCTCCTGAGGGGTGAATGGCTTGGGAATGAAGTCGTAGGCGCCATCGCGGGTGGCTTTAACCGCTAATTCGAGTGATGCATAGGAGGTGATCATGACCACCACAATATCATAGAGCTTTTTCTTAACATACTCGAGTACTTCAATACCCTGGATACCCGGAAGTTTATTGTCGAGCAGGATAATATCGGGCATTTCTTTTTCAATAATTTCAATTCCTTCTTCACCGGTAGCGGCTTCCAGGACTTTAAATTCAATGTGTTCATCCATAAAAGGATAATCGACCTTGAAGTTTTGCAGTATCCGGTTAGTCCCCATCCTGATACCGGGTTCGTCATCAACTACTAATATTTTGTATTCGGACATAATTATATTTTGAGGAGTTTGTTAATTTCTCTGTGTAGTTGGTCGGCACGGATTCCTTTGTCGAGGAATAAATCAGCTTTGATCCATTTCTGATCATCATCATTACCTGTATCAAAGGTCAGGCCTGTTTCGGAAGTAACGGCGGTAGCGATGATAATGGGGACATCAGGGTATTTGCGTTTAATTTTGTAAGCCAGGATGAACCCACTGTCGTCACTTTCCATCATCAGGTCAAGAATGGCTAAATCAGGTTTGATCGTTTCAATGATTGCTTCAGCCTCTTTTTGCCCTTCGGCAGTGATGACATTAAATCCGAATTGTTCCACTTTGAGTTGCATCTGGAACAGGTAATCCATGTCGTCATCCACTATCAGAATTGTTTTTTTCATAGTATCGGGTTTCTTTTTTACGATGACTTGTTCATACTTTCACGCGGGAGAGCTATAGAAAAAGTTGAGCCTGTAGGGCCCTTTGAAATATCGGCATTTGATTGGACATCGATGTTTCCCTTATGCATTTTTACGATACCGTAAATGATGGGAAGTCCCAATCCTGTTCCTTTTCCTACCACCTTGGTAGTAAAGAAAGGGGTAAAGAGTTTGCTCATGTTCTCATCACTGATCCCGGTACCCGTATCTTTAATATAGACCGTAACTTCCTGAGGATTACCGGCAATGAGCACATGGATCAGTCCGCCTTCAGGAGGCATGGCTTCCGAAGCGTTTTTAAGTAGATTAGTAAATACTTGTGCCATTTGATCATAATCAAGGTCAATCATAGGATCGCGGACTTCAGATTGAAGGGATACCTTTACATTTGAAGGGAACACCACCGAGCTGATGGACCTTTCAATGAGCTGATTAATATTTACTTCAGAGATATTAACCTGGTTTTTCCTTGCGAAGTTGAGTAAACCACCTACTATTTTTTTACATCTTTCAGCTTGTTCAACAATTAAATCGAGGTCTTTGCGTATGGGGTCATCAGATTTTGCTTCATCTTTAAGGATGTTACTATACATGGTGATAACTCCTAAGGGATTATTCAGTTCATGAGCTATTCCGGCCGACAGTTGCCCCATGCTTGCCAGTTTTTCTGATTGCTTGAGGGCTTCCTGGGTATTTGCCAGTTTTTCTTTTGAGATATTCAACTCCCTGATATAATTGTGCAGCTTCTCAATGGTATAAGGAAGGCACATTTCATGTTCAGCGAGTCCTCTGATAATGGCAATGGCATGGTCCTCACAGGAGTCATATCCGCAAGCGCCGCAATCGAGGTGATCCTGAGGTTCAAACTTGCCCATCTTGTTCAGCACTTTCTGAATTGCCGTTTCATCGGGACGGTTTAACCGCATATCGCGGTTAGTGAATTCCCGGTGTAAATTGACAGACGAAAATTCCTCCATATCTTTTTTCCACTGCTTCATATCCAGCTCGGACAGTTTGTGCATAGCATAATCACTGACATTGGACATTTTGCTGAATCGTTTACCGCTGGAGGAAAAGAAAGGGTAGGGTGACATACCGGGGCCCATTACACATCCTTCACAGCATAACAATTCAAGATGATCATCGGCAATGTGCCCATTCTCAAATTCCTTGATGGCTTCCTGGAAGTCGCTACGGCCTTCGGCAATGATGATATTGCCTTCAAAAATATCTTCTTTAATATCCACTGTATTCAACAAGCCCCTGCTAATAGGGAAAATGGCGCCTTTCCCGCCAAGGGGAGGGTCAAAATCAGTAGGCAGCACATCGGCGGTGGAGAGCTCCCTGTTGAAAATCATTTCACGAAGTTCCCTGAAAGTAATGGCAGCATCCACTTCGGAGGATTCATCTTTCTTGGCAATACAGGGGCCGATAAAGACTACTTTAATATCCGGGCCATACTTCATATGCATGACCCTTGACATGGCTACCATAGGTGAAACGATAGGAGCTAGTGACTCGATCAGGTCAGGATGGTAGTGTTCAATGTAGCTGACAATAGCAGGGCAATCAGAGGAAATGATGGGTGGAAGCGAGGGGTTATTGTATGCTTTTTTATATTCCCTGGCTACCAGGTCAGCCCCAAAAGACACCTCGGCCACATAGGTGAAGCCTAAGGTACGAATCATAGAAACCAACAGCCTGTGATTGAGAATTTCATGGAACTCAGCAGGGAAACTGGGCGCCAGGATGGCCGCTACTTTATGATGGCCCGATAAGAGTTTTTCAACCTGTTCTGTTTCTCTGCGAAATACTTTGGCATTCTGACTGCATACTTTGATGCAGTTACCACAACCTATGCACCTGTCGGAGATGACTTCTGCCTGCCCGTTACTTATCTTGATGGCTTTGGCCGGACACTCTCTTACGCAGGTATAGCACACCCGGCATCGCTCTTTAACGGTACTTACCAGGGGGTGTTTTGAAGTTGATTCTTCAGCTTGCATGTTGTAGTTGTTGATTATAAATACACTTCCCGTTTCTTCTACGTGTTGGTTATAATGAGACTTCACGTTTTTTATAAGTGGTATGCAGCAGATTTACAGATAATTCGCTCATGGGCCGGCCTAGAAACTCCTTATACAGATCAATAATGGCAGGGTTTTTATGGGCGAACCGTATAGGGTCCTTTTCATCATTCTCATAGATGATCTTCATGCGGGTCTTTACAGCGTTCGGGTCGTCAACAAATGGTTGGCCACCTCCGTTAACGCAACCTCCTGGACAAGCCATAAACTCTATAAAATGAATATCATTGCGACCAGTTTTAATATCATTCATAATTTTACCTGCCTGCTTCATGGTATTAACTACCGCAAAGCCAAGCTTATTGTTGCCAATTTTAAGATGATACTCTTTATAATCTTTGATATTTCGGAGCTCCATGATCCTGGGCTGATTCATATCTTTACCGTTGATGTTGAAATAAAGAGTCCTGATCAGTGATTCAGTTAATCCGCCGGATACGCCCATGAGCTTACCGGCCGAGCTTTGCACATGGAAGGGGAAATCGGCAATTTCAGGTTCCAGTTGTCGGGTGTCAATACCGTTCAACCTGATGAACTGAACAAATTCACGGGTAGTCAACACAGCATCCACATCGCTGATTCCCTTTTGGGTCATCTGTTCCCGCTTGGCTTCAAACTTCCTGGCGGTGCAGGGCATAGCTGAGACGGTGTACAGGTCGTCAAGCTTTACATGGAACATGTTGGTATAATAGCTGCTGATGATAGAGCCAAACATTTGTTGGGGTGACTTGCAGGCTGACAGATGAGGGAGGAAGTCAGGATACTGCTGTTCCAGGTACTTGACCCAAGCCGGGCAATCACTGCTAAAGACGGGTAAATTTTCACCTGATTCCATTCGTTGCCCGAGTTCTGCAGCCAGTTCTACCACATATAAGTCGGCTGCAAAAGAAGCATCGAACACTTTATCGAAGCCTGTTTTACGCAGGGCTGCGTTGATGATGCCGTAAAGTTCTTTGCCCGGTTTAATGCCAAATTCTTCAGCAATACTTACCGAGATTGTAGGGGAGTATTGAATCACCACATGGCGGTCACTGCTATGAAGGGCACTCTGCAGATCTGAAGAGTGCCGTTTTTCATGTAATGCGCCAGTAGGACAGCTCATAATACACTGACCGCAGGTGATACAGCTTGACAAGTTAATTTGCCGGTTAAAGGAAGGGCCGATAATGGTTTTATTGCCTCGGCCTATATAGCCAAGTGTAGCAGCTCCAATAATTTCATCACAGGTCCTGACACATCTGCCGCACAGAATGCATTTGGCAGGATCACGCACGATGCTGGATCCTGAAGGGTCAGTTTTGTATTTGTCCTTTTTGCCGGTGAACTTTCGTTCCCTGACGTTCAGGTCCTCAGCAAAGTTCTGCAATTCACATTTCCCGTTGCGTTCACAGTAGAGGCAGTCGTCGGGGTGATTGCTCAGCAATAGTTCCACATTAGTTTTCCTGGCGTTGACTACACGAGGGGAGTGGGTTTTTATCTTCATCCATTCTTCGACAGGGTAAGAGCAGGCAGTGATCAGGTTTTGTTTGCCTTCAACTTCTACCACGCACATTCGGCATGAACCGGTTGGATTGAGATCAGGCATGTGACAAAGGGTAGGAACTTTCAAACCATTGCGGGTAAGAGCTTCAAGGATGGTTTCGCCCTTGCGTGCTATAATGATTTTATTATTTACTTCAATGGGGAAATTCATGACCGTGAATTAGTTATAGATTATTTAACAGATACCGCAACGAATTTACATACTTCAAAGCAAATACCGCAACCGGTGCACTTCTCTTCAATAATGAAGTGAGGAATGCGGGGAGAACCTATAATAGCATTTGCAGGACATTTGCGGGCGCAGACAGTGCAACCCGAACATTTATCCACATCAATAAAGTACACTTTGAGATCTCTGCATACACCGGCCCTGCACTTACGATCAAAGATATGCTCTTCAAACTCTTCACGGAAGTACTTCATAGCGCTCAGTAATGGGTTGGGTGCTGTTTGTCCGAGTCCGCAAAGGGAGGTGTCTTTGATTACTTCAGCCAGGTTTTCAAGTTGCATGACCCCTTTAAACCTTTCGAGGGTTTCATAACCGGCTTCATTGATGGGCCGGCGGGTAATGTTTTGGAGTATTTCATGCATCCGGCGTGAACCTTCCCTGCACGGGATGCATTTGCCACAGCTTTCATGCTGGAGAAAGTCGGCAAAGAACCTGGCGATGTCAACCATGCAGGTATCCTCATCCATGACTACAATACCCCCTGAGCCCATCATAGCTCCGGCTTTCTTCAATGATTCATAATCGATGATTTCATCGAGGCTTTCTTCGGGCAGGCAACTCCCTGAAGGTCCGCCGATCTGAATGGCCTTTAACTTTTTATTGTCTTTGACCCCTCCGCCAACGGAATAGATCAGGTTACGCAGGCTGATGCCCATATTAACCTCTGCCAATCCGGTGTTCAATACTTTCCCGGCGAGTGCAAATACTTTGGTTCCTTTGCTGGTTTCTGTGCCGATAGAAGCGAACCATGAGGGCCCTTTATCAATTATTTCAGGGACATTAGCCAGTGTTTCCACATTGTTCACAACGGTAGGTTTTCCAAACAAGCCCTTCGTAACCGGATAAGGGGGTTTGGGCAACGGGGTACCGCGCCGGCCTTCTATACTTGCTATCAGGGCTGTTTCTTCACCGCAGACAAAAGCGCCTGCCCCTTCACGGAGTTGAACATTCAGGCTGAACCCGCTACCCATGATATCCTGACCGAGGTATCCTGCTATTGTGGCCTGTTTAATTGCATGGTGCAACCGTTCAACAGCCAACCGGTAAGCAGCCCTGACATAGATAATGGCTTTTTTGGCATTGATGGCATAGGCGGCAATAGCTAATCCTTCAATAAGTTTATGTGGATCACCTTCAAATATTGCCCTGTCCATGAATGCACCGGGATCACTTTCATCGCCATTGCAAATTAAGTAGCGTTCATCGTCGGAAGTGTTTAAAGCGGTCCTCCACTTACGACCGGTAGGGAAACCGCCTCCGCCACGGCCTCGCAGTCCGCTGCTTTCAATAATTTCACATACTTTATCATTCGAGTATTTACTTAAAACGCGGGTAAGGGCTTTGTAGCCTCCCCTGGCTATATATTCGTCAATAGAAAAAGGGTCAATGATACCACAGTTTTTAAGTACAATACGGTGCTGGAACCTGAAGAAAGGCAATTCGGATAATAACTTTACATTTTCCCAGGCCTGGAGGTTCTCATGACTGTATTGCCCGATAATCTGTTCATCAGGGACAGAGTAATTAAGGATATGATCAAGAATGTATTCAACCTTTAACGAGGTGACTTTAGAGAAGGAGATTCGCCTTTTACCCGGTAACTGAACATCCATTATCGGTTCATGGATACACAGACCGATACAGCCGACTTCAATTACTTCAGCATCAATTTGTTTTTCACTGAGATAATCCTTTACTGCTTTAATTGTTTTATCAGCCCCGGCTACCATGCCACAAGTACCGGCGCCAATAAATATGGCCGGTTTTGAAACAGTATCCCGTCGCAAACGACTCAGTACTTCTTCGTCAGCCGACATTTTGAGATTGGAGTTGGCCAGATCATTCAATAAAGGATCCATATTACTAACGACTTTCATAATCAGTGAGGTTTGAGATACAATTATCAATGATCCCTTTTATGCTCTGAATGTCTATATTATGAATATAATTGCCATTTATAGCAATTACCGGCGATAAGGCGCAGGCGCCCATACAATTGACCACTTCAAGACTGAACATGCCATCACGTGTGGTTTGTCCGTCTTCTATTTTAAGTAACCTTTCCACCTCATGGATGATCTGGGCTGACGAATTGATATGACAGGCAGTGCCATGGCAAATCTGAATATGAAAGCGTCCTTTGGGATAAAACCTGAACTGGTCATAAAAAGTAGCGACTCCATAAATCTTGCTGGTCGGCAACCCGGTCATTTGCCCGATACGGTTGATCGACTCTTCTGATAAGTACCCCAATTCATTCTGTATTTCCTGTAATAATGGCAACAGACTGTCGCGTTGTACGTTCAGATTGCGCTTTATAATATCATCAAGAACATCAGCCATCAGTACTAAATTATTAAGGGTGAAACTAAACAGAGCATAAAGATACTGTTATTCTTTTAACATTGTTATTTTTGTAACAGCTTTTTTTTTGCTAAATTTTAGTAAATTTGTCTTCTTAATGAATGGTTTATATAGTACTTTTACAATAAGATAAAAATCAATGGAAGAGAAAACAGATCTTCAGATATGTTTAGGCAGTTCGTGTTTCTCAAGAGGCAATAAAAGGGTAGTAAAGGTAATAGATCAATATATTAAAGACAACAACCTTCAGAACCTGGTTCATTTTCATGGCTGCCATTGCTTTTCACAATGTGAGATGGGGCCATCCATGTGTGTGAATGGTAAGTACTATCACCAACTGACTGAGGAATCGGTAGAAAAGATACTGAATGATTTGTTTGGTGCAAAAAATGCAGTCTTGTAGTAAGGTGATTAAACCTTAGTATATTAATCCGGAAGCTGAATGAAACCGACTCTGATACATATAGATAAAAACAAATGCCAGATATGCTATGCCTGCGTGAGAGCCTGTCCTGTTAATGCCATACAGGCGAAGGTAAATCAGGAAGTGCCCATAGTTAACAATAGCCGGTGTATAGGCTGCGGCAGTTGCTTAAAAGTATGTGCACCCCAGGCCATCACTTATCGCGACTCTACTGAAGATACCAAAGTTTTGCTGGCATCGGGCAGTAAAGTAGCTGCCATCATTGCCCCCAGTATATCGGGTGAATTTGATGACATTACAGATTACCGGAAGTTCGTAAGGATGATCAGGGAGCTGGGCTTTCATTATGTAAATGAAGTTTCATTTGGTGTTGATATGGTGGCCGAACAGTACAAAGAGCTGTTTACCCATTTTATGGGACGATACTATATATCAGCCAATTGTCCGCCTATTGTTGCTTTAATTGAGAAATATTATCCCGGATTAATGGATAATCTGGCACCTGTTATATCGCCCATGATTGCCTCGGCACAACTGGCCCGCCAGTTGTATGGAGATGATATCAGGGTGGTTTATATAGGGCCCTGCATCGGTTCAAAGGATGAAGCACTCCGGTATGAAGGCAAGAGTAAGGTGGATGCGGTACTGACTTTTGTGGAACTGCGCAAATTATTCAGTGAGTTGAATATCAAAGAAAGTACGGTTGAATATTCTGATTTTGACCCGCCGCTGGGTTATAAAGGTTCCCTATATGCGGTGAGTAATGGCATACTCCAGGCTGCAGGTTTGAGTGAGGACCTTATGAACGGAAGTATTATCACTGCTGAAGGCAAAGATAGCGTTATGGAAGCCATCAGAGAGTTTGACGCGTCCATCGACTTCATCCATAAGCATTTTAACCTGTTCTTTTGTGAAGGCTGCCTGATGGGGCCCGGGACTTCCAAAGGAGGTAAAAAATTTGTACGTAAGACTCTGGTGAGTGATTATGCCAACAAGAAGCTAAAGGATTTCAAGGTAGATGTTTGGCAAAAAGCATGCAGCAAGCACATTTCATTAACTGATTTTAAGCCGGTCTTTACCATTGATGATCAGCGGGTAGCTCAGCCTACCGAGGAACAGGTGCAGGAAATTCTTAAAGTATTAGGTAAACAGAATTCGGATGACAAACTCGGATGCGGAGGTTGCGGATATGAATCATGCAGAGACTTTGCCGAAGCGGTGGCCAAAGGACTTACCAAAACGGATATGTGCATTACCTATTCCATGCGTAGTAAGCATGACTTTATCAAGACCCTGAAGCTTACCAATGAAAAACTTGCCCGTACACAGGAGGCCCTGCTTGAATCAGAACATAAGGCACGACAAGAGCAACAGATGGCTCAGGAGGCTTTAGACCGGACCTCCTCCATGCTTCAGAAACTGCCCAGCGCCATTGTGATTGTGGATGAAAACCTGAAGGTGATTGAATCGAACCAGAGCTTTATCAATATTCTGGGCGATGAAGCGACTGAAATCAATGAAATTATACCGGGATTAACAGGGGCTGACCTGAAGACACTGCTTCCCTTCCAGTTTTATAAACTGTTTACGGCTGTACTGGTTAATAATGAAAACCTGGTGAACCGTGATGTGCACCTGGGGGAGCGGTTATTGAATGTTTCCGTATTTTCCATCAAAAGGGGAAAGATTGCCGGCGCCGTATTGCGTGACATGTATTTGCCCGAAGTGCGTAAGGAGGAAGTAATAAACCGTGTGACTGAAGTAATAGATGAGAATCTTGACCTAGTGCAGAAGATTGCTTTCCTGTTAGGTGAAGGGGCTGCCAAGACGGAAAGAATGCTCAACTCTATTATTGAATCACATAAAGACGGTAAAAAACAACTCTGATGGACAACAGGTTTTATATAGAAGTTAATGCAGAGTTAAAGAATCACCATGAATCACGTATTTGTGGTGATGTATTCCTGTCAAGGCGGTTAAATGATGAAAACAGAATCATCGCCGTGCTGAGTGATGGTATGGGGCATGGTGTAAAAGCAAATATGCTGTCGACTCTCACGGCTACCATGGCGCTCAACTTTACCCTGGAACATAAGGAAATACACCGTATTGCCGAGATTATTATGAACACGCTGCCGGTATGTAGTGAACGTAAGATGAGCTATGCAACTTTCACTATTGTGGATATTGAATTTGACGGGAATGTGAGGATACTGGAATACGACAATCCGCAAACGCTGATCATGCGAGGATCAAAGGTGTTTGAACCACAATGGACCTGTGTGATGCTTGAAGGGGAGAAGAATGCCGGTAAGGAAATAAAAAGCTGCGAATTTACTCCTGAGAAAGAAGACCGGATCATTATTTTTAGTGATGGTGTGACCCAGTCAGGATTAGGAGGGGGGAAGTACCTGTTTGGGTGGGGTCGTGAAAATGTTGTGGATTATATTACTGAAATAATCAGTCATGAAGCCGATATTGCAGCACCCGGACTGGCACACAAGGTGGTGAATATGGCCAATGTGAATGATGGTTATCTCTCACAGGACGATACCAGTTGTGCCGTAATCTATTTTCGCCAGCCCCGGAAACTCCTCATCTGTACCGGTCCGCCGTTTGAGGATAGCAATGATAAGATCCTTGCGCAAAAGATTGAAAAATTTGAAGGC
>JBAXYX010000005.1:0-41648 GCA_041670625.1 Lentimicrobiaceae bacterium
ACTTTGAAGTACTCGTTAAACCAATTGTGGAAATCTTTCCGGCTAACCTCAAAGCTGAAGAGATTGCCTTATACGTTAGCAAGGAAAAAGCAATGGTGTTTGATTTGAACGAACTTCCTGACAAGTCATTGATTATTACTGCCGATACTATAGTTTGGTTTGATGATAAAAAGTTTGGGAAGCCATTATCACATACGGAGGCAAAGACAATGCTACAAAAACTTTCAGGGAGGAAACATGTTGTATCAACCGGTGTTTGTTTTAGAACTATTGACCGTTTGCATACTTTTTACGTAAATACTGACGTTTATTTCAGGAATCTGGAAGAGGATGAAATTGATTATTATATTGATACCTTTAAACCCTATGATAAAGCCGGTGCTTATGGAATTCAGGAATGGATAGGTTATGTGGGAGTTGAACGGATTGACGGGTCCTATTTTAATGTGATGGGACTGCCGGTACAACGGGTGTATGCTGAACTGCAAAAATTTATTAACCATCAGGGAGCCTGATTAGTTAACAGAATACTATAACAATTTTAATTGAATGGATAATAAGAAACCAGTTATACTCATTTCTAATGATGATGGAATAAACGCTCCCGGATTGAGAGTGTTAATTAGTGCTATGCGTAAATTAGGTGATGTATTGGTAGTAGCCCCTGATAAACCCATGTCGGGCATGGGGCATGCTGTTACCATTACGGCACCACTACGGATGTATAAAATAAAAGAAGAACCGGGTTACCGTGAATACGCTTGCAACGGCACTCCTGCTGATTGCATAAAGCTTGGACAAAAAGCCATACTGAATTTTGCCCCTGATATGGTGGTTTCAGGTATTAACCATGGGTCGAATGCTGCTATTAATATAATCTATTCCGGTACCATGGCAGCAGTAATGGAAGGAGCTATTGAGAACATACCTTCGGTAGGCTTTTCATTGGTTGATTACGGATATGCAGCTAATTTCAGCCACTGTGAACCCTACTTGTTGTCAATAGGGCGAAACGTTCTTAAGAATAAATTACCTGAATATACTTGCCTTAACGTTAATATCCCTGCTTTAAATGGTTCACCCATAAAGGGTATCAAGATTGTAAGGCAGGCTCTGGCTCTATGGGATGAGACATATGAGCAAAGAACTGATCCACAAAATCGTGACTATTTTTGGCTGAAAGGTATCTTCAAAAACCTTGACCATGGAAATGATACTGACGAGTGGGCTTTAAAAAATAATTATGTTTCAGTAGTTCCTGTGCATTTTGACCTGACATCCCATAAAACCATACCTTTATTGCGCGATTGGGAAAAAGATAATCTTTGATACGGTAAACCTTAATTGTTGATTTGGTAACGATTGCTTTTGAATCATGTAACTCATATATAGATAATGATGTGGAAACGCAATAATTTTTTCATCGGAGCACTGGTTGCCGTTCTGATAACCCTGGCAACATTCATTTTGGTTGTCTTTTTTGTTCCATTAATCTATAGTTGGTTAAATATCAATTTACCGGCACCTAAGTTGCTGCTATTATCAGTAGTCCCTGCAATTCTGGTAATGCGATATTACTTTAGTAAGCTGAAATTTACTAAATCAGGTAATGGAGTACTTGTTTTTATTTTCGTGGCCATTATACTGTATTTTTTCCTTGTTGAGGGTAAAATAACCAGCTTCCCAACCTTCTGATTATATAACAATCATTGAACTGATTAATGAAATACTACATTATTACAGGAGAAGCTTCGGGTGACTTGCATGCGTCAAACCTGATAAAAGCGTTAAAAATAGTCGATCCTGATGCTTCATTCAGAGGTTGGGGTGGGGATAAGATGGCCCGTGAGGGAACAACTATTGTAAAGCATTATCGCGACTTGGCTTTTATGGGTTTTATAGAAGTAGTTGCTAATTTGAAAACCATTCTTAACAACCTGAACTTTTGCAAAAAGGATATTTTGGGTTTCAAGCCTGATGCTGTCATCCTTATTGATTATCCGGGATTTAATTTGCAAGTAGCCCGTTTTCTTCATCAACAACACATCCGTACCATTTACTATATTTCACCGCAGGTATGGGCTTGGAAGAAATCACGGGTACACACTATCAAGAAACTTGTTGACAAACTACTGGTAATCCTCCCTTTTGAAAAGGATTTTTTTGCTACTTACCAGGTGGATGCGGAGTTTGTAGGTCACCCTTTGTTAGATGCACTCCCTGCAGAATGGCATAGATTAGCATGTGTACCGTATGATAAACGAACAGTGGCTCTTTTGCCCGGAAGCCGTAAGCAGGAAATAAGAAGAGTTTTGCCGATTATGTTGTCAGTACTACAGGATTTTACGGAAATTAATTTCGTGATTGCCGGTATTTCAACAATCGGTGAAAGCTTTTATCGTGCTATTACAAAGTCTCATCATATTGAGATCGTGATGGATGATACATATAACCTTCTTCAAAAATCACAGGCTGCTCTGGTAACATCAGGAACTGCCACCCTTGAAACAGCATTGATTGGCGTTCCTGAGGTCGTATGCTATCATGCCAACAGAATATCATATTCCATTGCAAGGCAGTTGGTAAAAGTTAAGTATATCTCATTGGTTAACCTGATTATGAATCGGTTGGTAGTAAAGGAACTGATACAATATGAGCTTAACAGGCAGACCTTGCGGAGTGAATTGAATAATTTGTTGAATAATACGAAATACCAGCAGGATATGCTCAACTCTTATGATGAACTGAGGAACATGTTAGGGGGGAAAGGGGCCTCAGAACGGGCTGCTAATAGTATATATGGTTTTTTAACAGCTTAATTTAGCATTGTCATCTAGTTTTGTAAATTTGCCGGTCATTACACATTAATAGTCATGAAAAAAAATATCTTCCCATTATTAATCTCGATTACTTTCCTTTTGTCGTGTAATTCAAAACCTCAGAATAATACTACCAAAGATGCTCCTGATAGCGCTTCAAATAATACTACTTTAGTTAATGACGTGAACCCGGATACCTCAGCTACTTATGATCATATCCCGTTGGTAAATGATCCGTCATTGCCAAATCAAAAGATTATAGTTCGTAAGGCCGACGTATCAGACAATATTACTTTTAAGGGGCAGGGAGCCGAAGAGCGGAGTAAAGGTGTCAAACTGGCTTCGAAAGGTGATTTTAAGGGTGCAATTGAAATGTTCAACAAGTCAATCGAAATATTTAACCCCAACCCTGATGCCTATTTCTATCGTGCCAGAGCCAAACAGGAGCTTAATGACCTGAGTGGTGCTGAAGTTGATTATACGAAAGCTATTGAAATGCGTTCTTCACAAGCTCCTTATTATTATTACAGGGGAAGAATGTATATGGATATGAAGATGTATTCAAAAGCAATTAGTGACTTCGATGCTACTATAAAATGTACCCCCAATTATTATGACGCTATAAATTATAAAGGAGTAGCATTAGCAACAATGGGTAAACACAAGGAAGCAATTACTGAATATGACAGGGTAATTGAATTATCACCCGAGTACGCATTGGCTTACTACAATAAAGGAACTTCTCTTGCAGCACTCAACCAGTTTGTTGAGGCTGAGGATGCTTTATCAAAGGCAATTAATCTTAATGCGAATAATGAGAAAGCATATGTTAACAGAGGGAATTGCAGAATGATGCAAAATAAATATGGTGATGCAAATAGTGATTATAGCATGGCTATCACCTTGAATGATAAAAATAATGATGCTTATTATAACCGTGGATTTACCTTGTTGAGGTTGAACCGAATGAGTGAAGCATGCGCTGACTGGAAAAAAGCAGCATCTTTAGGACATAAACTTGCTCAGGAACAGATTAACAAGTATTGTAAATAAAAATATTCATACATTTATACGTTCTTTAGCATCAACGCATGAACGTATGGGCAAGATTTCCTTTTGTTCGATTACTTGTGCCTTTTATTGTCGGTATCCTGGCATGTTATTATAGCGATGCACGGGTTGATATTTCAGTGTGGGCAGTTATAGTATGCTTTATTACGCTAGTACTTTGCCAGTTTTTTGTATCTCAATTCAGTACATACAGAAACAGGTGGTTGTTTGGGTTTCTGCTTAATGCAAGCATGTTCCTGGGTGGGTACGTGGTTACCTCCGGTACTTTCCTGAAAAATCAACCTGTTCATTTCTCTAAAATTGAAGGCGGCTCTCTTACCTATATTGCAAAGGTAATTGAACAGCCGGTGGATAAACAGCAGTCGGTTAAATTGTTACTTTCTGTTATAGAAGTGAGGAATCAAAATACCTCCTTTAGAACAAGCGGGAACGTGATATGCTATATTGCCAGGGATTCATTGTCGGCGGTATCTGCTTATGGTGATGTGCTCCTTTTTAAGAAAAAGCCTGAACTTAATACCCCACCGGGAAATCCCGGTGAATTTGACTATTCAGCCTATCTGGCACACAAAAATATTTTTCACCAGGTTTACTTACCAAAGGGTGCCTGTCAGATTATTGATACAGGTAAAGGTAATTTTATAAAAGCCTTTGCAGTTCAATCGCGCAAAATATTTTTAAATATACTGAAGCATAACAACATAAGCGGGAAGGAATTATCAGTTGCGGCAGCACTTCTTATTGGTTATGATGATTTACTGGATGCCAACCTGCGGCAGGAATACAGTGGGGCAGGAGTAGTGCATATATTGAGCGTTTCAGGGTTACATGTGGGCGTTATTTATCTGCTGGCCGGATATGCATTCTTCTTCCTTCGACGGCAAAAGCGATTTTTATATTTGGAACCATTTTTGATTATACTTGTGATATGGTTTTATTCATTGATAACCGGGTTAGCTCCTCCGGTGCTGCGTGCAAGCATTATGTTTACCCTTATTTTAATTGGTCAGTCAATGCAACGGCAGTCAAACACTATCAATACACTTGCTGCTGCAGCATTCCTGCTTTTAACAATGAACCCCCGGCTGCTTTTTAATGTGGGGTTTCAGCTATCCTTCAGCGCAGTTGCCGGTATTGTTTTCTTTCAGCCTTCTATTCGCAAACTCTGGATGCCCAAAAATCCTTTAGCCCGGTTTGTATGGGATATTATATGCGTTTCATTAGCTGCCCAGGTGTTTACTGCACCATTGGCAGCTTATTATTTCCACCAGTTCCCTAATTTCTTCCTTTTCTCCAATGTAGTAGCTATTCCCTTGTCAGGATTATTGATCTATACCGGTGTGCTGTTGTTCTTAACCTCTTTCATTCCGGTGGTTGGAAAACTTGTTGCAATAGTGCTAACTGCAGAACTTAAAGCATTAAATGCATCAGTATCCTTTATCGAGAGCCTTCCGGGCGCTGTTAGCGAAAATATTTATCTTTCAGAGTTGTCGCTGATTTTACTTTTGATCCTGTTAGTTTCAGGCATATACTGGTTGATAAATAATCGAAAATCTCTACTCTTTGTATCACTTTCCTGTTTGTTGCTATTGGTTATTCATACAGTGGTGAGAGAAATTTCAATTAATAACCGGCAAATGATAATCTTCTACCAGGTGAACAAGCATCCTGCTTTTAGCTTTATTGATGGAAGAACCCAAGTGCTGGTTTCTGATTCAACCGTATTTAACAACGTGAAAACACTGAGTTACCAGGTTGACGGGTTCAGGGTGCAGGCAGGGCTTGATAAACCTGTGCAGCAATGCTTGCCGTTCACTACCTACATTCGGGGAAAATATAATACTACTGTGTCTTGTCCTGAATTCTATTATTTTAAAGGGAAGAGGATTGCCGTGCTTAGTGGCAGATGTAAACTGCCTCGTTCAAAGAAAGTGCTAAAGACTGACTATGTGCTTTTGTGCAATAACCTATCAATTCCAATAAGCGATTTGGCAGAATACTTTCCCGGCGCACTCATGTTATTCGATGCTTCCAACTCTGACCGGGCTTCAAACAAGATGGAGGCAGAAGCTGATATAATGGGGCTGGCTTGCCATAATATAAAGAGAAAGGGAGCGCTGATTATCAAATTATGATTAGTCAGGTTCAATATTCCAAGTGCAACAGCACAGGCAGGTGATCACTGAACCCTCCCTGATAGCGCATTCCATTATAAGTTCGGAAAGGAATAGTGCCCGTGTATTTTTCATCTCTTTGCAGCAGATAAGGTGGGGCGAATATCTCAGCTCCCTGGTTTGATAAATGAATGCTGTTTTTATTGAACACCAGGGGTGAGGAAATGATAAACTGATCCAGTATACCCCATTGCCCCCTGAATTTATTGGTTCCGGTATCCCATTTATTCATATATGGGTACATCAGGTTGTTTAAGCGGAAGACCGGAGAATCAGGCAAACCAATTTGAGCATCCAGGTACTTTGAAATGCTTTCGTCAGCAGGTTCATCATTAAAATCACCCATGATTACAATAAATGCGTCAGGCTGTGCTTTGGAGATTGAGTCAACTATATGCCTCAGAGTAAGGGCAGCCTCTTTCCGCCTGTTCATGGTTATAGAAACGCCGCCTGTTCGTGAAGGCCAGTGGTTGACAAATAAATGAAGCGTATCGTTACTTGGTGTAAGTCCCTTTACATATAGAATATCGCGGGTTTTAATCGATGAATCGCTCATTGTGATGTGTATGGACTTGTGATTGAGTTCGGTGAACTTATCACGCTGATAGATCATAGCAACATCTATACCTCTCTGATCAGGTGATTCCTCATGGATAATGCGATAATTAAAACGCTCAAGGGGAGTCAGTTTAAGTAACTGAATGAGTACAAAACGATTTTCAACTTCACTGAATGCTACTATTTCAGGAGGTCGCCATCCACCTGCATCTACAATTACTTTTGAGATATATTGAAGTTTTCGGTTGAATTTCTTCCAGGTCCATCCCATCACTCCACCACTTACAAATTCATAATCGTTTTTCAGGGTATCATGAAACGGGTCAAACAGATTTTCGAGATTATAGAACATAATCCGATACTCATGTTTTTCATTCTTTCCATTCTTTTCAGGCTTATCACCTAAAGTTTGGAAACAACATGCCAGTAAGATTATGATCAGGATTAACTGCCGTATCATGGATTTATTTTGTTCCAAAGATGAGAAAAAAGTTTGATACTCCCATATAACATTTGCATGATAATCACGTTAGTATGAAAAATAATCCTGATATGAAAAAGGCATCACTGATTATTCCTTTATTGCTTGCCATCCTTTTCCCTTTATTGTTACATCGCCAACAAGCCGGACTGAATGTTTTACTGTTTGATGCAGTAATTACAGGGCTGTTGCTTTTTACTAAGCGGATTAAGATTGCACGGTCATTGAATATGCTCCTTTGTTCAGGGGTAATGTTAAGCGGTTTAATGGTATTGATTTATGGATCAACCTTGGCGGTTGCGGCTAATGTTGTTTCATTGATTTTGCTTACAGGATCATTGGCTTTGCCTGACATGGCGGTGCTTTTGAATGGATTTATGGCATCAGTTGCTGCTGTGATTACAGGCCCGTTTCGTTACCTGGGAGCTTGGAACCAATCAATCAGTAAGAGTCATCGGTGGCAACATTGGATAAGATTTGGCGGGTTTGTTATAGTTCCAATTATTATCCTGATTATTTTTATTTTATTGTATTCCGCTGCAAGTCCCTACTTTAACAAGCTGACCGGTAATTTTGTGCAGATGCTGGTGAACCTGAATCAATGGATTGCAACGTTCATTTCACCTGATGCTTTTTGGATTGGAATAGCAGGACTCTTTATAGGATTTAGTCTCTTTTATGGCAAATTTCCCTTTCAAATAAAGTTATTGGGTGAAACCGGTAATGATGAACAGAAACGAGTGAAGAGTAAGTATTCAGGATCTATATTGGGACTTAAAACAGAGGCAAAAACAGCCATACTGATGTTTGTGTTGCTGAACCTGCTGATAGCGGTGATGAATGTGCTTGACCTTTATTATGTGTGGTTTAACTTTGAATGGGACGGGGGATTCCTTAAACAGTTTGTTCATGAAGGTACCTGGCTATTGATATTGTCTATTTTTATTTCCATGTCACTGGTGCTATGGTATTTCAGGGGGAATCTTAATTTCTTTTCCCGAAACCGTTCACTTATTATATTAACCAGGATATGGCTGGCTCAAAATGCACTACTGACTTTATCTGTTGCTATGCGTAATTATTGGTATTTGCACTATTTTAACCTGGCATTTAAGAGAATATGGGTGTTCGCTTTCCTGGTATTAGTATTGCTTGGATTACTAACCGTTATGCTTAAAGTGGAGCGAAAGAAATCGCTTCGTTACCTGTTAATCCGCAATAGCTTATTCGCCTACTGCGTATTTATGGTATTAAGCTTATTTAATTGGGATGTGATTATTGCCCGATTTAATGTTAACCGTTCCGAAAAAGCATTCTTTCATACTAATTTTATGATGAGCCTTCATAGTTCTGCACTACCTGTATTGTTAATGGACGACCAAAAGTTGCAAAGTACTGAAGTTGCACAAAAAAAGCTATACCCATACCATGGGCGTTATATGTCGCTAGTCAAATACAATAATGTGATAAGGGAACGAAAACGTAACTTTTTAGCCGGATATCCACAAATGCATTGGTTGAGTTTTACTGTTGCTGATTACAGGACCAGCCAAAAATTAATGAGGACCCAATCGGGCTCAGCAAGGGTTCCTGCTATAACCCCAGCCGAATGAGTTTGAGCTTGAGACGAACAAGTGTAGTTTGTTAAATGGTAAATCGGAAATTTTAGCAATATAAATGTGATTCCAGACAGTCAGATCTGGAATCATGGTTAAAACAGCTATACAGATCTGGAATCATGGCTAAAACAGCAATACAGATTTGGAAAAATTAAAACTTGAATAGGAGGAAGAATGACAGACAGGAAGAATGACAGACAGAAAGAATGACAGGCAGACAGAATAACAAGCAGAAAGAATACCAAACAGACAGACAGAGTAACAAACAGACAGAATACCAGACAGACAGAATAACGGACAGGGACAGGCTTTAAACAGTTGTCTCTGTTTTTGTAAAATCAGTATATGTTTATACATTTGCCCAATAATCAATTCTTTTAGTGTTATATCATGGCAAAACGAGTGAAACGAAATCCTTACCGAATAGCTTTTCAATTATTAATCGTAGCGTTGCTTGGTTATTTAGTGATCAGGCCTTTTGTTGACCGTTCTTATGTAGCTGATTTTGAAGCGTACTGTCCTTTTGGTGGCTTACAGGCATTTTCATCCTATATAACCAGTAATTCATTAGCCTGCTCCATGACTGCGACCCAGATATTTATGGGATTGGCGTTGATTGCCGGGGTAATATTGTTCAGCAAGCTGTTTTGTAGCCATATTTGTCCTATCGGTACTTTTACTGAATGGCTCGGACGAATGGGCGGAAAACTTAAAGTGAACTTTACGGTTAAGGGAATAGCTGACAGGCTTCTGAGGATTGTTAAATATGCTCTGTTATTCATAACCTTCTACTTTACCATTAGTAGTAGCGAATTATTCTGTAAGAAATTTGACCCCTATTATGCTGTTTTTTCAGGCTTTAGTTCTGATATAGTAATATCCTATGTTGCCATTACATTGTTATTGGTAATCGCGGGCTCATTTTTCATACGCCAGTTCTGGTGCAAATATGCCTGTCCGCTTAGTGCTGCCTCCAATATCTTCTCAAATAGTTATATTTTTATCGGTATTACAGCACTTTATGCATTACTCACCCTGGCGTTACATTTAAGCATTAGTTGGGTATGGCTATTGGCTGCATTATGCATTGCCGGGGTATTGATTGAAACCATCACGTTAAGAACATTCGGGTTCTCAGTTTTCAGGATTAACCATAATCATGAAAAGTGCGTATCATGTACAATGTGTGATAAAGCGTGCCCGATGTCGATAAAGGTAACTGAATATGATAAAGTTCAACACATTGACTGCCATTTATGTGGAGATTGTGTTGCCGCTTGTCCTGAAAAGGGTGCACTTACTATTCGTCATCACACAACCCTTTGGTTGCCGGGACTGGCAGCACTCATTTTAATTATTGCAGGGTTGGGATTCTCATTGATGACTGATATACCCACCATCAGCCTTAAATGGGGCAATAAACAGCAAATGGCTAATGCAGGTGTGTACCAACAATCGGGCTTGACCAGTATCAAGTGCTTTGGTAGCTCTATGTCGTTTGCTAACCATATGAAGGAGCTTGATGGAGTGTTGGGTGTTGAAACCTTTGTTTCTGACCATAGTGTAAGGGTGTTTTATGATAAGTCGAAAATTAGTGATGAAGATATCAGCGTGGCTATCTTTACTCCTGTCAGTCGTTTGTTATCAGCTCCTGACCATGGTCTGTCAAATGTTTCAGTATGTGAATTCAGTATTGATCAATTTTTTGATCCCAATGACGCTGACCTGCTCAGTACAAGGTTCTCACAGAACAAAGGTATCCTTGCAATGCAGACAATATTTGGAGAACCTGTTCATGCAAAGGTATATTATGACCCCAGACAAATTACTCCCGCCAAAATCAACGCACTCATTGAACAGCGGAAAGTAACCTGGGAAGAGGAAGGTACCTTGCAAGTGGCAAAAACAAACTTTAAAGTAGCCGGGCAAGTTGAGAAACCGGCTCTGACACAGCAAGATTACCTGTTGGAAATGTATGAGCCTGTGAGCTTAACCTTTAATGGTTTTGAAGAATATTCGGCTGATCAACTGGAAACCTTAGAATATGACTTTCATGATGCCGCTGATCCTGAATTAGTGGATATGCCCTGGTATCTGCTAAGCCATCTTAGTAACGATAAAGGAGTAGTCAGTTTTGAGAGTGAAGCTACTGATCATGGATTTGTACTTCTGCTGAAGATAGTAAAAGCTAAGACGAGTAAGCAACGAATCGATAAACTTATTAATGAACCTGTGCTTAAAGTTCATTTGAGTGACGGAACAGAGGAATCTGTACCAAACCCTTATAAATTCTGAAATACGACAGGATATTAAAGATTCCGGTCTTTATAATTCTGATATTTATGCTTTATGTGAAGTGCATTTATAGCTATACAGGTCAGCAATCACGAATATTGATCCGGTACTGATGCTATAGTGGAATATACCCCTATAATGCTGTGTGTTTGCCGGTAAAATATTGGTTAAACTTGCTAACAAGAGGTTACATATTATAAGTAGGTGCTTGTTGATTGAAGTATTTTGTTTACTTTTGCTTTTCAAAACCCGGGATGTTAGCTCAGTTGGTTCAGAGCATCGCCTTGACAGGGCGGGGGTCACTGGTTCGAGTCCAGTACATCCCACCAAGTGAACAAAAAAAGCACTGCTTTCAGTGCTTTTTTTGTAGTTAGTAGGGAAAATTTAGGGAAATTATTCCAAAGCTTTAACACAATCTATATTCAAGTCATTCACAATTTCACCAAGTACTTATTTCCCCTTATTCCTTGAATAGAAGTTCTCCAACTTCTTATTCATGTCCTTCACAGCATCGTCTTTTGTCCATTTCATAAAGGACTTTATGCCTGAGACATAGGGTTCATCTTTCATACTCCATTCCAACGTTATTGTTAGTGTTATTTCTGAACCGTGAAACAGTCAAATACTTATACCGAACCACACGGGTGTAAAAAATTGTGATAGTTTACTTCTTAAGGTCTATGCTCTGATTATTGTCTATTTTTGCATTTCTTGAAAATTAGTAAAACCATGAGAAGACTTCTAACAATTACATTTCTGTATTTAATACTGACAATGCCTGTATGGGTGATTGCACAAAATGGAACAAAGAGCTTTACGCTTGATGATTTGATGAAAACCCGAATATTCAGAGCTGCCGGCTTGAATGAAATCAGGTCAATGAATAATGGGCTCCATTATACTGCTTTGAGCCCGGATTACAAATACATAACCAGGTATGAATATAAAACAGGCGATAAGGTTTCAACTGTTTGTGATGTGAAGGATTTGAAGAATGAAGCTATAAAAGTGATTTACGATTATGAGTTTAATGAGGATGAATCAGCTCTTTTGATTCAAACAAGTTACGAGCCTATTTACCGCCGGTCATTTAAAGCTGATTATTACATCTATAATATAAAAACCAAAACTGCGAAACCATTGTCGTTGAATGGTAAACAGCAATTAGCTACCTTTTCGCCCGATGGGAAAATGGTTGCTTTTGTCCGTGATAATAATCTGTTTATTGTAAACCTTGAAACTGGTAAAGAAACCCAAATAACAAACGACGGCAAACATAATGAAATCATCAATGGGGCACCTGACTGGGTTTATGAAGAGGAATTTGAGTTCAACAAGGCATTTACATGGTCGACTGACAGCCAACGATTAGCCTATATGAAGTTTGATGAACGGGGTGTGAAGATGTTTAATATGACAATGTTTAAGGGTGATCAACCCTCAATGGATGAGAATGCTCTGTATCCGTCGAATACACAATTCAAGTACCCCAAAGCCGGTGAGGATAACTCAATTGTAACGGTACACATTTATAATTCATTATCAGGAAACACGTTAAGGGTTAATATTGGAACCAACAAGGATCAGTATATTCCCCGTATAATGTTCACCAAAGATCCTGAAATATTGGCTGTATTGCGTTTAAACCGGTTGCAGAATAAATTGGAGATACTCAAGACCGATGCTTCTAGTGGGCAGAGTGAGGTAATGTACTCTGAGGAAAACAAGTGCTACATAGATGAAGGGAATTTTGATAACATCAACTTTCTTCCTGAAGGCAACAGCTTTATAATCACGAGTGAACGTGATGGCTGGAGCCATTTATACTTATGCAGTATGCTCACTAAACAGTTTACTCAACTTACTAAAGGAGAATTTGATGTTACGGAATATTATGGCTATGACCCGGTTAAAAAGTTGCATTATTACCAGGCAGCCGGTGTTAGTCCGATGCAGCGTGAAATATATTCCGTAAAAAGCGATGGCAGTTCCGCCCATATGATCAGTACTACTGTTGGCACAAATAGTGCACAGTTTAGTAAGTCACATAAATACTTCATCCACACATGGTCATCCGTTACCACTCCTGCTGTTTATACTTTACGAGAATCAAACGGTAAGCAAATCAGAGTACTGGAAGGAAACAATGAACTGGTGAATACTCTAAAGGACTATCGGTTTACCACTAAGAAGTTTTTCAACTATACTACCTCAGCAGGGGATAAGTTGAATGCATATGCTATTTTTCCGCCTGATTTTGATACAAATATGAAATATCCGGTCATCATCAATCAATATAGTGGGCCAAATTCACAACAAGTACTTGACAGGTGGGTTTTTGATTTTGATGATTATATGGCGCAGCAGGGATTTGTTGTAGTATCCATTGACCCAAGGGGTACTGGTGGAAGGGGAGAGGTATTCCGTAAAGTAACCTATTTGCAATTAGGAAAATATGAAACCATTGATCAGATTGAAGGAGCAAAGTATTTGGCATCCCAGCCATGGGTGGATGGTTCCAGAATCGGTATTTGGGGATGGAGCTATGGCGGCTTTATATCATCATCATGTATGATGAAAGGTGATGGAGTCTTCAAAGTCGGAGTTGCTGTGGCACCAGTTACCAATTGGCGTTTTTATGACAACATTTATACCGAACGGTTCATGCGACGACCTCAGGAAAATGCCGAAGGGTATGACCAGAATTCACCTCTTTTCTTTGCTGATAAGTTACAAGGGAAGCTACTATTGGTTCATGGTACTGCCGATGATAATGTGCATTTACAGAACACTCTTGAATTATCAGAGCAACTGGTACAGGCAAATAAGAAGTTCGACATGATGCTCTATACAAATCGTAATCATTCCATTTATGGAGGGAACACCAGGATGCATTTGTTTGGACTTATTGAGGATTATTTCAAACAAAATCTTTAGAAAAGAAGTTATACTGTTGCAGAAGTAAAATTATAGTATTACTTTTGCAACCTTTTAAAGAAAACACAGTACAATTAACCAATTAACAGAAAGAGAGCGTATTTCGTATGATTATCGTACCCGTTAAAGAAGGCGAAAACATCGACAGGGCCTTAAAGAAACTGAAGAGAAAATTTGAAAAAACCGGAGTAGTTAAAGAACTCCGTGAAAGACAAAAATTCACCAAACCTTCTGTAAAGAACCGTGAAGCCAGGATGAAAGCCATCTACGTACAACAGCTTCAACAATCTGAAGATTTGTAGCCTGCTTTTTAAGTGCGATTTAAGGAAGAAAGTTTTGCTTCTTCGTAATAATGGTGTACATTTATCCGTTATTAAGAAAAAGCTGAGTTTTCTTCTTTTTTTATTTTCATGATAAGAGAAACCTTCTACGATCACTTGCAATACGAAAAGCGTTATTCTGGCCATACTATACAAGCGTACAAATGTGACCTTACTCAGTTTGAAACCTATCTTTCAAATATTTATGATATCCATGATGACACTCAGGTAACTTATAACATGATACGATCCTGGTTAGCTTCTCTTATAGAATCAGGTATTTCTCCGCGCAGTGTTAATCGAAAATTATCATCTCTTAGAGCTTATTTCATTTACCTGTTGAGGTTTGGGTTTACTGAATCCAATCCTATTGGTGTGACACATTCGTTACGTGTTCCTCAAAGGCTTCCTTCATTTGCTACTGAAAACGAAATGGAGAAGGTATTACAGGATGACCATGATGATTGTTTTAGTCGTCAACGTGATTTAATGACACTTGAAATTTTTTACAGTACCGGTATCAGGCTGGCCGAGTTATTGCAGTTGAGACCTTCAGATGTGGATTATTATTCAAAAACGATCAAGGTAACCGGCAAAAGGAATAAACAGCGTATTATACCCGTAAGTGATTCATTACTTGGTAAGATAAAAGTATATTTAGAAATCAGAGAACAAAACGCATTGCCCGGAGTTATAGCATTAATCATTAATGATAAAGGTGAGGCAGCCAATAAAATGTTTATTTACAAAATGGTAAAGGAATCCCTTAGTGCAGCCGGAGTAACCGGGACCAAGAGCCCACACGTTTTACGGCATACATTTGCGACACATATGCTTAATGAAGGAGCTGATTTGAATGCCATCAAGGAGTTGCTGGGCCATTCAAGCCTTGCTTCAACACAGGTATATACCCATACCAATGTTGAAAAATTGAAGTCAATATATAAACTCGCCCATCCGTGGGCACAAAAAAAGGAGGAATTATGAAAGTTAACATTACTTCAGTCAAATTTAAGACTGACAAGAGATTGGAAGATTTTATTAATAGTAAGGTTGAGAAGCTTTCAAGTGTATATGACGGGATTATTGGAGGAGAGGTGACACTGAAGCTTGATAATAGTGAAGAACAGGACAATAAAGTAACCGAAATAAGACTCCTCATAAAAGGTAATGACTTGTTTGCCAGGAAGCAATGCACTACATTTGAAGAAGCAACAGATACAGCAGTTGAGGCATTGCGCAAACAGTTAGACAGGCATAAAGATAAGCTCAGGAAATAAATATTCAAACTAAGCCAAAAAAAAACATAAAAGTTTTTGTTGGTGTTAAAATAGTTCATACATTTGCAGTCCTTTTGAAAAGAAGGACTGCACTTTTAAAGAGAGCTTCAAAAGCTTCATAAAAGAGTTAGGAATGAAGCAACTCAGCACTTTAGCAATTTGTGAATAAGTGATGAAGTGCACAAAAACAGATTGCCGATGTAGCTCAGTTGGCCAGAGCAGTTGATTTGTAATCAACTGGTCGGGGGTTCGAATCCCTCCATCGGCTCAGTTCTTTGTATTATTGAAAAATAAATTGAGGGGGGATACCAGAGCGGTCAAATGGGGCAGACTGTAAATCTGTTGGCACAGCCTTCGGAGGTTCGAATCCTCCTCCCCCCACAAACAATTTGTTTCTATTATTATTGAAACACATTGGCCATGCGGAAGTAGCTCATTTGGTAGAGCGACAGCCTTCCAAGCTGTAGGTGGCGGGTTCGAGCCCCGTTTTCCGCTCAACGTTTGATGTTGATATTCTATTCTGTCAACTTATAACAAAAGCCGATGTAGCTCAGTGGTAGAGCACTTCCTTGGTAAGGAAGGGGTCACGAGTTCAAGTCTCGTCATTGGCTCAGATTTTTATGTATAATGGAAAGTTGTAAATAAAATTACAAAAATTAACACATCTATTTAATATGGCAAAAGAAAAATTCGATCGTTCCAAACCGCACGTTAACGTTGGTACCATCGGTCACGTTGACCATGGAAAGACTACTTTAACTGCTGCTATTACTTTGTGCCTGGCCGATAAAGGCTGGTCTGAATTCAGGTCATTCGATTCAATTGATAATGCTCCTGAAGAAAAAGAGAGAGGTATTACTATCAATACATCTCACATCGAGTATCAAACACTGACTCGTCATTATGCACATGTTGACTGCCCGGGTCATGCTGACTATGTAAAGAACATGGTAACAGGTGCTGCCCAGATGGATGGTGCTATTTTGGTTGTAGCTGCTACTGACGGTCCTATGCCTCAAACCCGTGAGCATATCCTTTTGGCTCGCCAGGTAGGTGTTCCTCGTTTGGTTGTTTTTATGAATAAAGTTGACCTTGTTGACGATCCCGAACTATTGGACCTCGTTGAAATGGAAATACGTGACCTTCTTACTTTCTACGGTTTTGATGGTGATAACACTCCTATCATTCGTGGTTCTGCTCTTGGTGGTTTGAATAAAGAACCACAATGGGTTGATAAGGTCATTGAACTTATGGAAGCTGTTGACTCATGGATTCCTTTGCCTGAACGTGCTATAGAAAAAGATTTTCTTATGCCTGTTGAAGACGTGTTCTCAATTACTGGTCGTGGTACTGTTGCTACGGGTCGTATTGAAACAGGAATTATCCATACTGGTGATCCCGTTGAAATTATAGGACTCGATGCTGAAAAACTGAAATCAGTTGTTACCGGTGTTGAAATGTTCCGTAAAATTCTTGACGAAGGTGAAGCTGGTGATAATGCAGGTTTATTACTTCGTGGTATTGATAAGGATTCTATTCGTCGTGGTATGGTTGTTGCCAAACCAGGTTCGGTTACTCCTCACAAAGACTTTAAAGCAGAGGTTTACATTCTTAAAAAAGAAGAAGGTGGCCGTCATACTCCATTCCACAACAAATATCGTCCTCAGTTCTATTTTAGAACAACTGACGTAACCGGTGAAGTTATGCTTCCTGAAGGAGTTGAAATGGTAATGCCAGGTGATAACCTTTCTATTACAGTTAAACTTATTCAGCCGATTGCTATGTCAAAGAACTTGCGTTTCGCTATCCGTGAAGGTGGTAGGACCGTTGGTGCCGGACAGGTAACTGAGATTATAGATTAATAAAAAAAAAGGGATAAAGGTGTTCAATTGAATACCTTTGTCTCTGCCATATTAAATAATAGATTATGGCAGAGAGTAATCTCTGTGAGATAAATACTCAAACGGGAGTAGCTCAATTGGTAGAGTTGCGGTCTCCAAAACCGTCGGTTGGGAGTTCGAGTCTCTCCTCCCGTGCAATTAAAATAAAAGGTTAAATGGCAAAGACAAAAATTCAGGTTTACATCAATGAGAGTTACGATGAATTGGTGCATAAAACAACCTGGCCAACATGGAGTGAACTCCAAAATAGTGGAGTAGTAGTATCCGTCGCTTCCCTTATAATCGCGTTAATCGTTTATTTGATGGATATGTCTTTCCAAACTTTATTAAAGCAGTTCTACCTGCTGTTTTAATGAGTAACCTACTTTTTCTACAATTATATATCAGTTATTTGATATTTATTCTTATCAATCAGGTGCATCTGTTATGAGTGATCAAGTTAAAAAGTGGTACGTAATCAGAGCCATTAGCGGTAATGAAAAGAAGGTAAAACAATACCTTGAAAGTGAAATTAACCGTTTGGAGTTACATGATGTAATATCACAAGTGCTGATTCCTACTGAAAAGGTTTACCAGGTCCATAAGGGTAAGAAGGTCAGTAAAGAACGGAATTATTTGCCGGGCTATATTTTGATTGAAGCAATTTTAACTGGTGAAATTCCGCACATTATAAAAAATGTGCCGGGAGTATTAGGCTTCTTGGGATCAAAGGGTGAACCCGTTCCTCTTCGTCCTGCAGAAGTGAACCGCATATTAGGGAAAGTTGATGAGTTGACAGAACAAGGCGAAGAAGTCAGTGTTCCGTTTATTGTCGGCGAGACCGTAACTGTGATCGATGGACCTTTCAACAGCTTTACCGGAGTGATTGAAGAAATCAACGAGGAAAAGAAGAAGTTGAAAGTTATGGTCAAGATTTTTGGCCGTAAAACTCCATTAGAACTAAGTTTTATGCAAGTGGAAAAAGACTAAAGAACGGGAAGTGTGATAATTAATTCACTAAGTAATCAACAATGGCAAAAGAAATAAGCGGTTTAATTAAACTGCAAATTAAAGGTGCTGCAGCCAATCCCTCACCTCCGGTAGGGCCTGCATTAGGCTCCAAGGGCGTGAACATTATGGAGTTTTGTAAGCAATTTAATGCACGTACACAAGATTCAGCCGGTAAACTATTACCAGTTATTATTACTGTGTATAAAGACAAGACTTTTGATTTTGTCATCAAAACCCCACCTGTGGCAGTTCAGTTGTTAGAAGTAAGTAAACTAAAAAGTGGATCTGATGAACCCAACCGTAAAAAGGTTGCTTCCATTAACTGGGATCAGGTTAAGGCAATTGCCGAAGCCAAAATGGTTGACTTGAATGCCTTTACTGTTGAATCAGCTATGCGAATGGTTGCAGGAACAGCAAGGAGCATGGGTATAACTGTTTCAGGAAATCCACCATTTTCTATTGAAGAATAACTGACTGCCGGTAAACGGTTGTAAATTGTTAAAAACAAATTATTAACAATGGCTAAATTGACAAAAAAAAGGAAAGAGGCTCTTGCAAGGTTCGATAAGACTGGCACTTATTCCCTGACTGAAGCCATAAAAGTCGTGAAGCAAATCACTAACACTACTTTCGATAGCTCTGTAGATGTGGATGTACGTTTGGGTGTAGACCCGCGTAAAGCCAATCAAATGGTTAGAGGAACTGTTATGCTGCCTCACGGAACAGGCAAAACTGTCAGAGTTTTAGTACTTTGTACTCCTGAAAAGGAAGAAGAAGCTAAAGCAGCAGGTGCAGATTATTATGGATTGGATGAATATATCAAGAAAATCAAAGAAGGATGGACTGATATTGACGTGGTAATTACTATGCCTAGCATAATGCCTAAGGTAGGTGCCCTCGGAAAAATATTAGGCCCCCGTGGTTTGATGCCCAATCCTAAAACCGGAACTGTAACCATGGAAGTGGGAAAAGCAGTTACAGAAGCGAAAGCTGGTAAAATTGATTTTAAAGTTGATAAATTCGGTATCATTCACGCTGCTATTGGTAAAGTCTCTTTTGACGAAGCCAAGCTGGTGGAAAATGCTAAAGAATTGCTTCAAACTATTATCAAACTAAAACCGGCTGCTGCGAAAGGTACTTATATGAAATCATTATACATGTCAAGTACTATGAGTCCGGGTATTCGCGTTGATCAAAAATCAATCACAGCGTAAGTTTAATCTGTGGACTTTCCTCGTTAACAGAAAAATATCATGAGAAAAGAAGAAAAAAGTCAACTAATCGACACCCTGACAAAGCAACTACAAGCAAGTAGTAATCTTTATATTACGGATATCTCAAATCTAAATGTTGAGGTAACCAGTAAGTTAAGGAGGTTGTGCTTTAAGAAAGATGTAAAGTTGATCGTAGTAAAAAACACATTATTACGTAAAGCAATGGAACGGTCTGATAAGGATTTTTCCGGACTTTATGATGCACTTTCAGGTGCAACTTCCATCATGTTATCGGAAGTGAATAATGGACCAGCCAAGCTGATAAAAGAATTTCGCAAAACCAGTTCTAAGCCAATACTTAAAGGTGCTTTTGTAGAAGAAATGTCATTTTTGGGCGATAATAGCCTGGATATGCTTGTCAACATTAAATCGAAAAACGAACTTATCGCAGACATCATTCTTGCCTTGCAATCACCTGCTAAAAATGTTATTTCAGCATTGCAATCGGGTGGGCAAAAATTGAGTGGTGTACTCAAAACCCTCTCTGAGAGGGAAGCCTAATACTTCATTAAGAAGCAAATAGAATCGAACAAGAAAGTAATTATCATTGTAAACATTTAAAAACATCAATAAAATGGCAGACTTAAAAGCTTTTGCAGAACAATTGGTTAACCTGACTGTTAAAGAAGTTAATGAATTAGCCCAAATATTAAAAGACGAATACGGAATTGAGCCCGCTGCAGCAGCCCCTGTTATGATGACTGGTGCTGGTGCTGGTGAAGCAGTTGTTGCTGAAGAAAAAACTCAATTTGACGTTATCCTTAAATCTGCTGGTCAGGCTAAACTTGCAGTTGTTAAGTTGGTGAAAGAACTCACAAGTCTTGGGCTTAAAGAAGCTAAAGAACTTGTAGATTCTGCTCCAAAAGCAGTCAAAGAAGGCGTTACTAAAGATGAAGCTGAAGTATTGAGAAAACAACTCGAGGATGCTGGCGCAGAGGTTGAAGTAAAATAAGTAGATGGGATTAGCTTGCAATTATACCTTCAAGTTCTGTTGCTACGCTTACGTATAGCAACAGAACTTGTTGTTCCCCGATTATCACATCGGGTTTAATTGTTTTAATTCTTGAGTATTTACTTAAAATATTACACCCTTGGCCTCAAAAACAATCGAACGAATAAGTTTCGGAACCTCTAAGATTCAAACCGCATATCCTGATCTTCTTGATATTCAAGTCAAGTCATTTCAGGATTTTTTCCAGTTGGAAACAAACCCTGAAAACAGGGCGTCGGAAGGTTTGTTCAAGGTTTTCGCTGAGAATTTTCCTATTACTGATGCAAGGAACAATTTTGTACTCGAGTTTCTTGATTACTTTATTGATCCTCCAAGGTACTCTATTGAAGAGTGTATTGAAAGAGGCCTTACATACAGTGTCCCTTTAAAAGCTAAATTGAAATTGTTTTGTACCGACCCTGAGCATGAGGACTTTGAAACCATAATCCAGGATGTATATCTTGGTATGATTCCTTATATGACTCCCAAAGGCACTTTTGTTGTTAATGGTGCTGAAAGAGTGGTGGTTTCACAGCTTCACAGGTCACCGGGTGTGTTTTTTGGTACGAGTTTTCATGCTAATGGTTCTCAACTTTTTTCAGCACGTATTATCCCATTTAAAGGTTCGTGGATGGAATTTACCACGGATATCAATAATGTGATGTATGCTTATATTGACAGGAAGAAAAAATTGCCTGTTACTACTCTGCTACGTGCTATTGGTTATGAAACCGATAAGGATATCCTTGAAATATTTAATCTTGCTGAAGAAGTTAAAGTTTCTAAGGCCGGATTAAAGAAAGTAGTTGGACGAAGGTTAGCAGCTCGTGTACTGAAAAATTGGATTGAAGACTTCGTTGATGAAGATACCGGAGAAGTTGTTTCAATTGAACGTACAGAAGTTGTGGTTGAACGTGAAATCGTTATTGAAAATCAACATATAGATATTATCGTTGAATCAGGTGCCAAGACTATATTGCTACACCGTGAAGACCCTGATAATATTGACTATTCAATTATTTTTAATACCCTGCAGAAAGATACCGCTAACTCTGAAAAGGAAGCTGTAGAATTCATTTACAGGCAATTGCGTAATGCTGAACCACCTGATGAAGAAACTGCCCGTGGAATTATAGATAAACTATTTTTCTCGGATAAACGGTATGATTTAGGTGATGTAGGGCGTTATCGAATCAATAAAAAGCTTAACCTTGATACCTCTATTGATACAAAGGTGCTTACCAAGCAGGATATTATATCTATTATTAAGTATCTTATCAGTTTGATAAACCTTCGTACGGAAGTGGATGATATTGACCATTTGAGTAATCGTAGAATCCGTACAGTAGGAGAGCAATTATATAACCAGTTTGGTGTTGGATTGGCCCGTATGGCACGCACTATACGTGAACGTATGAACGTTCGCGATAATGAGGTGTTTACACCTATGGATCTGATTAACGCAAAGACTCTTTCGTCAGTTATTAATTCGTTCTTTGGTACCAATCAGCTTTCACAGTTTATGGATCAAACAAATCCATTAGCTGAATTAACGCATAAACGTAGGGTTTCAGCTTTGGGCCCTGGTGGCCTTTCACGTGAAAGAGCAGGCTTTGAAGTACGTGACGTTCACTATACGCATTATGGCCGTCTGTGTACAATTGAAACTCCTGAAGGCCCGAATATTGGCTTGATTTCTTCATTGTGTGTCTTTGCAAAAATTAACAGACTCGGATTTATTGAGACTCCATATAGGCATGTGGTAAACGGTAAAGTTGATTTATCTGAAGGCCCTGTTTATTTGAGTGCAGAAGAAGAAGAGAATAAGATTATTGCTCAGGCAACCACTCTGATGGATGACGATGGTAATTTTCTTGATAACCGTGTAAAAGTAAGGTATCTTGCTGATTATCCTATTGTTGAGAAGGGCAATGTTGACCTTATTGATATTGCACCAAACCAAATGGCTTCTATTGCTGCTTCCTTAATTCCTTTCCTTGAACATGATGATGCCAACAGGGCTCTTATGGGATCAAATATGATGCGTCAGGCTGTTCCATTACTTAACCCTGAAGCACCTATTGTAGGAACCGGTATTGAAAAAAGCGTGGCATACGATTCACGTGTACTTGTTACTGCTGAATGTGATGGTATAGTTGAATTTGTTGACGCTGCTGAAATTGTTATTCGTCATACACGCCTTGAAGATGAAAGGTTGGTAAGCTTTGATGATGATGTTAAAACTTATAAGCTGACCAAATTTGCACGTACCAATCAGAATACCTGTATGAATCTTCGTCCTATTGTTCGTAAAGGCGACAAGGTGAAGAAGGGACAGGTATTATGTGAGGGTTATGGGACCAATAAAGGTGATCTGGCTTTAGGCCGTAACCTGATGGTTGCTTTCATGCCGTGGAAAGGTTACAACTTTGAGGATGCTATTGTTATTTCGGAAAAGGTTGTTAAAGATGATATCTTTACTTCTATTCATATTGAGGAGTTCGTTCTTGAAGTACGCGACACTAAACGCGGAGTTGAAGAACTTACAAATGATATTCCTAATGTTAGTACTGAGGCCACAAAGGATCTTGATGATAATGGATTGATCAGGATTGGTGCTGAAGTGAACGAAGGCGATATACTGATTGGTAAAATCACTCCTAAAGGTGAAAGTGATCCTACACCGGAAGAAAAACTGCTAAGAGCAATTTTTGGAGATAAGGCCGGTGATGTGAAAGATGCTTCTCTTAAAGCACCCCCTTCAATGAAAGGTGTGGTTGTGGATAAGAAATTATTCTCACGCATGATTAAGGACAGAAAAGTAAAAGCAAAAGAAAAAGATTTAGTTAAAGTGCTTGATGATGAATTTGCTAAAAATTCACAAGATCTTAAGACTAAATTGGTTGATAAGCTTACTGTTCTTGTTTCAGGGAAAACTTCACAAGGTATCAATAACAACTTTAAAGAAGAGATTGTACCTAAGAAGGTGAAATTTACTCAAAAAATGTTGATGGGTATTGATTACATGAACGTTAACCCTAGTAAGTGGACTACTGACAAGGAAGTTAATGAACTGGTAAAAATACTGATAAACAACTATATTATTAAGTATAAAGAAATATTGGGTATTTACAACCGTAAGAAGTTTGTGGCTACTGTTGGGGATGATCTTCCTAATGGAATCGTTCAGATGGCTAAAGTATATGTAGCTAAGAAACGCAAACTGAAAGTGGGTGATAAGATGGCTGGACGTCACGGGAATAAGGGTATTGTTGCAAAGATAGTACGCCCGGAAGATATGCCATTTTTAGCTGACGGCACACCGGTTGATATTGTGCTTAACCCATTGGGTGTACCTTCACGTATGAACCTTGGTCAAATATATGAAACTGTTTTAGGTTGGGCAGGACACAAACTCGGATTACACTTTGCTACTCCTATTTTTGATGGTGCAACAGAGGGAAACATAAACGAGTATCTGCATAAAGCTGAATTACCTGCAAACGGGAGATTGTATTTATATGACGGAGGAACAGGTGAACGCTTTGATCAACCTGCAACAGTAGGTTATATCTATATGCTGAAACTTCATCACATGGTTGATGATAAGATGCATGCCAGATCCATAGGGCCTTATTCACTTATTACCCAGCAGCCTTTAGGTGGTAAAGCTCAATTTGGAGGTCAGCGTTTTGGAGAAATGGAAGTATGGGCACTTGAGGCATTTGGTGCTTCGCATGTACTCCAGGAAATCCTTACAGTGAAATCGGATGATGTTATGGGCCGTGCTAAAGCTTATGAAGCTATAGTTAAAGGCGAGAATATGCCGACCCCCGGGATCCCCGAATCATTTAATGTTTTAATTCACGAGTTGAGAGGTTTAGGCCTTAACATTACTTTCGATTAATAAATTGTTTTGCAACTGACCGTTATTCCCTATATGGAATAGCCGTTAGTTGCAAAATTGATTTTCGTTGTCATTACGTAAATACTTTATTCAACAGCATATGGCTTTCAGAAAAGACAGCACTATCTCCAGTAATTTTTCCAAAATAACCATCAGTCTTGCATCGCCTGAAATGATTCTTGAGCGGTCAAGTGGTGAAGTACTTAAACCGGAAACTATCAACTATCGAACCTATAAACCTGAAAGGGACGGTTTGTTTTGTGAGCGGATTTTCGGTCCGGTAAAAGATTGGGAATGTCATTGCGGGAAGTATAAAAGAATTCGTTACAAAGGGATCGTTTGCGACCGTTGTGGTGTGGAAGTTACCGAGAAAAAGGTACGCCGAGAGCGAATGGGACACATTCAATTGGTTGTTCCGGTAGCTCATATTTGGTTCTTTCGTTCACTGCCAAATAAAATAGGTGCATTACTAAACCTTAATACCAAAAAGCTTGATTCAATCATATATTATGAACGTTATGTGGTTGTTCAACCTGGCGTTATGGATGGTGTTATGCTCAAGGAAGATGTGAAAATTGAACGAATGGCACTGCTCACTGAAGAGCAGTATTTTGAAGTCCTTGATGCATTACCTAAAGAAAATCAATATCTTGATGATACTGATCCTCAGAAGTTTGTTTCAAAAATGGGAGCAGAAGCTTTGTATGACTTGCTTAGTTCTCTTGACTTGGACAAAGAATCATTTGATCTACGACACAAAGCAAATAATGAAACATCACAACAGCGTAAAGCTGACGCTTTAAAACGCCTGCAAGTATTTGAAGCTTTCCGTGATGCTCAGAAAAGAATTGAGAATCGTCCTGAATGGATGATAGTAAAGGTTGTTCCGGTTATTCCTCCTGAATTGAGGCCTCTTGTACCTCTTGATGGGGGTAGGTTTGCAACCAGTGACTTAAATGACTTATATCGCCGTGTTATTATCAGAAATAATCGTTTAAAGAGGCTTATTGAAATAAAAGCTCCTGATGTGATTATGCGTAATGAAAAGAGAATGCTCCAGGAAGCTGTTGATTCTCTCTTTGATAATTCACGTAAAGCAAACTCTGTTAAAACTGAATCAAACCGTGCACTCAAATCATTAAGTGATAGTTTGAAAGGTAAACAAGGTCGTTTTCGCCAAAACCTTTTAGGTAAACGTGTTGACTATTCAGGCCGTTCAGTTATTGTTGTAGGTCCTGAGTTGAAACTTAATGAATGCGGTTTGCCGAAAGACATGGCTTCAGAACTGTTTAAACCTTTTATCATTCGCAAAATGCTTGAAAGAGGTATTGTTAAAACAGTGAAATCAGCTAAGAAAATTGTTGACAGGAAAGACCCTGTTGTATGGGATATACTTGAGAATATACTTAAAGGTCATCCCGTGATGCTTAACCGTGCTCCAACACTTCACAGGTTGGGTATTCAGGCTTTCCAACCAAAACTTATTGAAGGGAAAGCTATTCAGTTGCATCCTCTGGTATGTACTGCATTCAATGCCGACTTTGATGGTGACCAGATGGCCGTTCACGTTCCTTTAGGAAATGCTGCTGTTTTAGAAGCACAGCTACTTATGCTTGCTTCGCATAATATCCTGAACCCTGCAAATGGTGCTCCTATCACAGTGCCTTCTCAGGACATGGTTTTAGGCCTTTATTATATGACTAAAGGTCGCAAATCAATACCTGAAAATCCTGTAAAGGGTGAAGGGATGGTTTTTTATTCACCTGAAGAAGTAATCATTGCTTATAATGAGAAAAGAGTTGATTTAAACGCTTTTATCAGGGCCAGGTTAATGGTATTTGAAGGTGATAAGAAGGTTGAAAAGATTATAGAAACTACGGTAGGAAGGGTATTGTTCAACCAGGTGGTTCCTCCTGAATACGATTATATTAATCAGTTACTTACTAAAAAATCACTTCGTGACATTATTGGTGATGTTTTAAAAGTTACAGGTACTGCCAAAACAGCTCAGTTTCTTGATGATATCAAGAGTTTGGGTTATACTATGGCTTTCCGTGGCGGTTTGTCATTTACCTTGAGTGATGTTATTGTTCCTGATGTTAAAGAAACATTAGTAAACCAGGCAAATGCAGAAGTTGAAGAAGTAATGAATAACTATAATATGGGATTCATTACCAATAATGAAAGGTACAATCAAATCATTGACATTTGGACACATACAAATTCGCGTTTGACTTTTACCCTGATGGAAAATCTTGCTAAAGACAAACAGGGCTTTAATCCTGTTTACATGATGCTGGACTCAGGAGCTCGTGGATCAAAAGAACAGATTCGTCAGCTCTCAGGGATGAGGGGTTTGATGGCAAAACCTCAAAAGTCAGGTGCATCAGGAGGTGAAATTATTGAAAACCCGATTTTGTCAAACTTTAAAGAAGGATTGTCAGTATTGGAATACTTTATTTCAACTCACGGTGCTCGTAAAGGTTTGGCTGATACTGCGTTGAAGACTGCTGATGCCGGTTATTTGACCAGAAGGCTTGTTGACGTGGCCCAGGATGTTGTAATCACTGAACTTGATTGCGGAACTTTACGTGGATTAACTACTACTGCTTTAAAGAAAAATGAGGAAGTTGTAGAAACATTATATGACAGGATATTAGGCAGGGTATCATTACATGATATCTATCATCCTCAAACCGGTGAATTAATCGTTGCAGCTGGTGATGAGATTATTGAGGAAATTGCCAAAAAAATTGAAGAATCACCTATAGAAGGTGTGGAAATTCGTTCAGTACTTACCTGTGAATCAAAGCAAGGAGTATGTGCTAAATGTTATGGTCGTAACCTTGCATCTGCCAAGTTGGTTCAAAAAGGTGAAGCAGTAGGTGTTATTGCTGCTCAGTCAATTGGTGAACCTGGTACTCAGCTTACTCTTCGTACATTCCACGTTGGAGGTATTGCTTCCAACCTGTTGGTGTCATCACGAATTGAAGCTAAATATGATGGTATCCTTGAAATTGATGAACTCCGTTATGTTGAGTATGAAAATGCTGAAGGCAGAAAATATGATATCGTAATAGGCCGTTCTGCTGAAATGCGTATTGTTGATAAGAAAACAGGTATTATACTGGCTTCGGCTCATATTCCTTATGGTGCTAACCTTTACTTCCGTAATGACACTGAACTTACGAAAGGTGATATGGTTAGTGATTGGGATCCATACAATGCAGTTATTTTGTCGGAAGTTGCAGGGAAAGTTGTATTTGATAATATTATTGAAGGTACTACTTACCGCGTTGAATCAGATGAACAGACCGGATATCATGACAAAGTAGTTATTGAAAGCCGTCAGAAAGCAAAGAACCCAAGTATCCGTATTGTCGGAAACGATAATTCTGATTTGAGGGTTTATGATATTCCTGTAGGATCTCACATTGTTATAGAAGAAGGTATAACCATCAAGGCCGGTGAAGTTTTAGTAAAGATACCGCGTGCTATTGGAAAATCTGGTGACATCACGGGAGGTTTACCACGTGTTACTGAATTGTTTGAAGCACGTAATCCATCTGATCCTGCTATTGTTGCTGAAATTGACGGAGTGGTTTCTTTTGGTAAAAAACTTAAACGAGGCAATCGTGAAGTCATTATCAAATCAAAGACAGGAGAAGAGAAAAGCTATCTTATCCCGACTTCTAAACAGATATTGGCTCAGGAAAATGACTATGTAAAAGCTGGTACTCCACTTTCAGAAGGTGCGATGACACCAAGTGATATTTTAGCTATCAAAGGACCTATGAAAGTTCAGGAATACATTGTGAATGAAATTCAGGAAGTGTATCGTCTGCAAGGTGTTAAGATTAACGACAAACATTATGAAGTTATCGTTCGTCAAATGATGCGCAAGGTAGAAGTTGCTGACCCTGGTGATACTAAGTTCCTTGAAGGTGAATTGGTAAACAAGATTGATTTCCACGAAGAAAACGATAATATATACGGAAAAAAAGTGGTAATAGATTTTGGAGATTCTATTAATATCAAGCCCGGTCAAATTGTTACTGCTCGCAAGTTAAGAGATGAAAACTCCATGCTAAAGAGACGTGATAAGAAACTTATTGAAGCACGTGATGCACAGCCTGCAACTGCCAAGCAAATATTACAAGGTATTACCAGGGCTTCACTGCAAACAAAGAGTTTCATTTCAGCCGCATCATTCCAGGAAACAACAAAAGTACTTACAGTTGCAGCAATCAACGCCAAGAGTGATGATTTACTCGGATTAAAAGAAAACGTTATTGTAGGGCACCTTATTCCTGCCGGAACCGGATTACGTGAATATGATGATTTGATTGTTGGTTCACGTGAGGAATTCGAAAGATTGGAAGCTTCAAAAGCTGAAGATTTTTAATAGACAAAAAATAAGCAACAGAACTATCGGGTTCTGTTGCTTAATTATTACTGCTTTTAAAAAAATCAAACCATGAGTGAAACCAAGCAAAATCAAGTTAACATTGAATTAAGTGATGAGATGGCAGAGGGCGTATATTCTAATCTGGCAATAATTACTCATTCAAATGCTGAATTCATCATAGACTTTGTAAAAATGATGCCCGGAGTCCCTAAAGCAAAAGTGAAATCCCGTATCATTCTGACTCCTCAGCATGCTAAACGTTTGATGAACGCACTTCGTGAAAATATATCAAAATTTGAATCTGTTCATGGTCCTATTAAGGAAAGCGAGCCTACTCTTCCTTTTACCCTTGGCGGACCAACAGCACAAGCCTGATAATTACATTTTATAATGGAAGAAAGCGGGCATTTTTTTAATACCCGCTTTCTTTTATTTGTAATCAATTAATATGGTGTATCCATAAAATCCTGACCTGATTGCATAAAGCCAAAAAAGGCCGCACCAAATACAGCAAATACAATAATGTATAACACTAATAATACTGCAATAAGTATTAATGTGGCTTTTGCCCAGTTTGCTTTAGTTGTTGGAGTACTATGGTTGAATGCCCAAACAAAAAGCATAATAATGTTTACAATAGGAATGGCTGTAATAATGAGTGTGATTAGCCAATCTCCAATTGAAAGAACTTCTTTTTTAATAGTCTCGGTTGTTTCCATAATTATTTGTTGTTTGTGTATAAGGTATTGTTTAAATAGTAAAAGTATAAAAATTAGAATTATTTACAAAAATAATTTGTTATCTGATTGATTTGGAAGAGTAATTTAGGGTGACTGTTGTTATATCCTTTTATTGACTGTCGTATTGTTTGCCGCCGGATCGGTTTTATAGTCTGCTTTTAGTAAGTTTTTGTGTCTGCTTTTTATTTTGTGTTTTGACCTGTTTTTGTATTAACTAATCTTTATTATTAAACCTATGTTGTTGTCTATTTTATATAACGACTCGTCACTATTTACCTGGGTTATATTGCCTGTGCTGATTTTTCTGGCACGTATAAGTGACCAGTCTATAGGAACAGTAAGACTTATTTTCCTTTCAAAAGGGTATAAACATCTTGCACCCTTCCTTGGATTCTTTGAAGTAATCATATGGTTGGTTACTGTTGGCCAGATTATGCAGCACCTTGATAATGTATTATGTTATATTGCATATGGGGCGGGGTTTGCCACAGGGAATTATATAGGAATGGTTATTGAAGAGAAACTATCTATCGGGAATGTGCTGATACGAATAATTCCCCGGAAAGATTCAATGGATCTTATTAAATTTTTACGTGATAACAACTATGGTGTCACTTCTGTTGAAGCTGAAGGAGCGAAAGGCAGGGTTGATATAGTTTTTACAATTATTAAGCGGAAGGATATTGATCATGTGGTTTCCATAATAAATGAATTTAACCCGGCTGCATTCTATACCATTGAAGATATTAAAGCCATTAAGGAAGGAATCTTTCGTCAATCAAACAGAAGTTCTATCTTTAAAAGCTTGTCATTTGGAACGAAGATAAGTAAATAAGTGATGCTTTTTGGATATAAGTATATAACTTTGCAGGTTCAAGAGCAGTAAGAGTAAAAATCGGTCAGATAATTGTTCAATGCTTAATATTGTCATTCTGATTTTATATTTACTCGTTGCAAAAATGACCAGTGACTATAAATTGCTAAATGTTTAAAAATTTACAATAATGAAAGACAAAAAATTAGGTATTAATTCAAGAATGATTCATAGCGGTGATTATGAAAATCCGCTTGGCAGTGCAACTGTGCCAATATACCAAACGTCAACCTTTATGTTTAAAGATGCAGATCATGGCGCTCGTTGCTTTTCAGGTGAGGAATCAGGTTATATTTATAGTCGTATTGCAAACCCTACTATTAATGCACTTGAAACATTAGTTGCTGACCTTGAGTCAGGCACTAAGGGAATTGCAACCAGTTCAGGAATGGCTGCTGTGAACACTGTTTATATGGCATTACTGAGTAAGGGTGATCATATGGTAAGCTCAGCGGCTGTTTATGGCCCATCAAGGGTGGTTATGGAACAGCACTGGTCACGTTTTGGTGTAGAGTCTTCGTATGTTGATACCAGTAATATAGAAGAAATAAGAAAGGCTATCAGGTCTAATACCAAAATGCTGTATATTGAAACACCTGCAAACCCTACGATGGATATTTCTGATATTAAAGCTTGTGTTGAGCTGGCTCATTCAAAAGGAATATTGGTGGTAGTTGATAATACTTTTTGTAGTCCTTATCTGCAACGTCCTTTAGAATTAGGTGCTGATGTGGTATTGCATTCTATGACAAAGTTTTTGAATGGACATGCTGATATTGTTGCAGGTATTATCATCACAAAGGATTTTGCTTTAGGTGCTAAACTCAGAAGTATGATGGTAACCCTTGGTTGTAATATGGACCCACATCAGGCATATATGGTGATTCGTGGTATAAAGACAATGGGAATCAGAATTGAACGTGCTCAGGCAAGTGCTATGAAGATTGCCACCTATCTTGAAAATCATCCGAAAGTAGAATGGGTTAAGTATCCTGGATTATTATCACATCCTCAGCATGAACTTGCCAAGACTCAAATGCATGGTTTTGGTTCTATGATAAGTTTTAGCCTGAAGGGTGGCCTTAAAGCAGGGAAAGTACTTATGGATAACGTAAAAGTTTCTATCCTTGCAGTTTCTCTTGGTGGTGTTGAATCGTTAATTCAGCATCCTGCTTCAATGACCCACGCTAAAGTATCAGCACAGGCAAAATTAAGTGCAGGTATTACAGATGGCTTAGTCAGATTTTCAGTCGGGATTGAAGATGTTGAAGATTTAATCAGTGATCTTGACCAGGCACTTGAAAAAGTAAAATAGTTTTTATTGGAGCTACATTAACAATGTAGCTCCAATCTTGTTTTTATTGACGGTTGCAACCTCTATTTCAGGATGATTAAGCGAATCTTAAATATTGTTTTTATTATCTTACTGTTGCAATCTGCACAAGCTCAAAAGGTAGGCCTTGTGCTGAGTGGAGGCGGTGCAAAAGGTGTAACACATATTGGAGTTATAAAGGCACTGGAAGAGGCCGGGATCCCTATTGATTATGTTACAGGTACTTCCATGGGGGCTATTGTCGGTGGTTTATATGCTGCAGGATACTCTCCTGATGAAATGGAAGCGATCATAAACTCCTCTGAATTTTACAACTGGGTGTCAGGTCAGATAGATGCCAAGTATATCTATTTTTACAAGAAATCTGCTCCTACTGCTGAATGGATCAACTTGAAATTTATTATTGATTCTTCCATTATTAAACCGGTACTGCCTACCAATATCATATCACCTTTAATGATGGATTTCGCTTTTATGGAAATCTTTTCAGCAGCGTCAGCGGCGGCAAATAATAACTTTGACAGCCTGATGATTCCTTTCAGATGTGTTGCTTCGGACGTAGGCCATGCACGACCGGCAATTCTGGGGAAAGGTAACCTTGGAAGCGCTATCAGAGCATCCATGACATTCCCTTTCTATTTCAGGCCTATTTTAATTGATAGTATTCTCATGTTTGATGGAGGTATGTATAATAACTTCCCATCAGATGTTATGCTCGAACAATTTTTCCCTGATATAATTATCGGCAGTCAGGCAGCGTCAAACTATGAACCACTGGATGTAAATAATATCTTTACTCAAATTGAAAATATGCTCATGGTGAAAAGTGAGTATTCTGTTTTGTGTGATAATAGCATTCTGATCAGACCTCATTTAAGTCAAACAAGTACCCTTGATTTTTCGCATAATAAGGAATTCATTGATAGCGGTTATGTCCAGACCAAAAGGATGATTCCTGCTATAAGGCAGTTTGTTGTGGAAACAAGAAACAAAGAACAGGTTGATTCTATCCGTTCGGCTTTTAATAAGATGAAACCCGAATTATTGATTGATAATGTTCAAATTAATGGCCTAAAAAAAGGTCAGTATGTATACCTTAACCGCCTTTTTAGCAAAGAATTAATTGGAGAAGAGCATTGTTCAGATAAACTACCTGAACGCACGTTAAGCACAATAAAGCCTCAATACTTTAAGTTTTTAGCTGAGGGTAAAATTGACAATATTTACCCTTACTTGAATTATAATAAATCAGAAGGTTCCTTTGACCTTATTCTTGATGTTGAAAGACAGAAACAACTTGTTGCAGATATAGGAGGTTCTGTTACTTCAAGTTCAGTCAATGAGCTGTTTTTGCAATTGCAATATTTTTATTGGTCCAAAAATTCTATTCAATTAACGGCAAACTCATACTTTGGGAGGTTTTACACATCAGCCTTCTTTGAATCCAGAACTGATTTCCCAAGGTACAATCCACTATATGTCAGTACCGGTTTCGTATACAACAAGTTTAATTATTTTAAAACACATACCTTTTTCTATTCGGATGATGACCCCTTTTTTTTAATTGAACAGGAAAAATATGGCTATGTGTCAGCAGGATTCCCGATTGCAAATGATGGGAAGGTAGTCTTTGAAGTACTTGCCGGTAATTCACTTGATCAATATTTCCAAACTAATGAATATTTGAGTAGCGATAAACTTGATCGTACAACCTTTACCTTTCTCGTCCCCAGCGTATTATTTCAAATTAATTCACTCAATTACAGAGAATATCCAACCACCGGCTCTAATTTTCTTTTAAAAGGGGGACTTGTAGTTGGTGATGAAAAATATAGTCCGGGGAACACATCACCTGAACAGATGAAGTTAACCATTCAACACCTGTGGGTACAAGCACTGGCAACCTATGAAAATTATTATTTCAATAGAGGGCGTTTTAACCTGGGGCTGTATTCACAACTATACTATTCCAGCCAGTCATATTTCTCCAACTATGTTTCAACTCTTTTATCGGCACGTTCATTTCAACCAACACCCGAGAGCACAACCAAGTTTATGCCGGCATACAGAGCTAACAAATATGCGGTGTTGGGTTCAAGGAATATTTATTCAATCACTAAAAACATTGATTATCGGCTCGAAGGTTATATGTTTATGCCGGCAAGAGCCATTACACAAAATCCACTGACTGGCAGAGTGCAGCCTTCATCAGGTATAAAATTTTACCCGATAGTTTCAACATCCCTGGTTTTGCGTTCTCCGTTAGGCTATATGACCGCTGATGTGAATTACTTTAGCAGGGAGGATAAACCATTTTCCTTCTTTCTGAAACTTGGTTATCTGATTTTTAATCGCAGGGCTCTATAATAATCCTGCATATATTGACTTCATTGGGAAGCTGTTCATCTTAAAAAAAAGAGGTAATTAAGTGGAGAATAGGTATTTTACATAAAATTATTGTTATTTTTGCAACCCTAATCAATAAATGATCCAGACAACTGAATAAATAACAGTTAACTATCCAGCCTCCGTAATTATCAAGGGATAGATTTTGGAATTAAACAATTTCAAATTGTTACCAAGATGAACAGGGGGTATTTTTTAAACCTAGTACTAATCATTCATTTGAATTCCTAATGGAAACCAAAGATCAACACAATCAGAATCCTGAAGAAATCATCAACAATCAGGAGGAGAATTCTTCACTTCAGAATGTATCGAATACATTGGAAGAGATTCAATCAGAAGTAATCAAAGAACAACCGGTTTTAGAGATGAACCCGGAACTTGTTCCTGAAAACAATGAGATAATCGGCGAAGGCGAACTGCAATCACCGGCAATTCCTGAACTCGTTGAAATTCAGAAATCTGTTGATGCGGCTGTTAATAATTCAACAGAAATGGGAAATGAATCTGATGTTGAATCTTCAGAACCCCAAACCAGTGTAAAAATTCCTACTATTAAAAAGGCTAAAAGTAAAGGAACTGTTGCTCCTGTAAATACGGAGCCTGAGGATGAAGTATCACCTGACGAGGTTCAGCCTAAAGAGATAGTATCTTCTGATGAGATTCAACCTGTGGATGCTGTATCACCTGAAGTTGTTCAGCCTAAGGATGAAGTGTCATCTGAAGAGATTCAGCCTAAAGAGATAGTGACTGCTGGAAAAATGGAGAGCAAAGACGAAGCTGTCGTTAAAGAGGCAGTCGTTCAAGAAATAGTTGCTGATGAAGTTACTGCTCAGGAAGTTAGTACACCTAAGCCGATAGATGAAGTTTCAGTACCCGAGGTAATGGTTCCAAGTGAGCCTGCTATACTTCTGGACCAAACTGAAGAGGATGAAATTGATGAGATTGAAGAATCGCACTTTGCAGAGGGTGATGCCCAATACGAAGGGTTAACACGTGAACAACTGGTTGAAAAGTTGGAAGAACTTGTAACAGATTCTGACGTAAATGTTATCAAATCTGCAGTTTCACTTGTTAAAGTTGCATTTCTGAAACTAAATAAGGAGTTTAAACACGAAGAGTACCAAAAGCTGGTTGAACAGAATGTGGAAGTTGAGGGTGAAACCCCTGCTGAAGCTCCTGTTATTCAGGATGATTCCATTGAAGAAAGGTTCAAGGCAGCATTTAATATATATAAGCATAATAAAGCCCGTTACAACGAAGAACAGGAAAAAGTAAAGGTTCAAAATCTTGAAGCTAAGAACCTGATACTTGAGGAACTGAAGGTTTTAATTAACTCTGAAGAAACCCTCAAGAAAACTTACGATGAGTTTAAGATTCTCCAGGATCGTTGGAAAACCATCGGAATGGTTCCTAAAAATGATATCAATACCCTTTGGCAGAATTACCATTTCCTTGTTGAGAAATTCTTTGATAAAGTAAAGATTAACAAGGAACTTAAGGATCTTGATCTGAAAAAGAATCTGGAAGCTAAGATGCAGTTGTGCGAAAAGGCTGAAGAGCTTTTGCTTGAAACATCGATTATTAAATCGTTCAAACAACTACAGCAATATCATGAAGAATGGAAAGAAATTGGCCCCGTTCCTCAGGATAAGAAAGATGAACTATGGGAACGTTTCAAGAGCGCTACTGAAAAGATAAATGAACGCCGACGCGAATATTATACTGAAGTACAGGATGGCCAGGAACAGAACCTTTCAGCCAAAACTATCCTTTGCGAGCAGGCTGAACAGGTGTCAGTTCAGGATGTGGATTCTATTAAGGGATGGCAGGAAGCTTCGGCACAGATTACTGAACTGCTGAAAATATGGAAGACCATTGGCCCTGCTCCAAAGAAACAAAATAATGAAATTTGGGCAAGGTTTAAAGCATCACTTGATAACTTCTTTAATGCTAAAAAGGATTTCTTTAATAAGCTTAAAGAACAACAGATGCACAATTATAACCTGAAACTTGATCTTTGTCTTCAGGCTGAATCATTGCGCAATAGTAACGACTGGAAAAATACTACCCGTGAGCTGATTAACTTACAGTCAGAATGGAAGAAGATTGGACCTGTTCCACGTAAACAAAGTGACAGGATATGGAAACGATTCAGATCAGCTTGTGATGAATTCTTTGCTGCTAAAACTGAATACTTCAAGAATGTTCAGAGCCACGAAGATGAGAACCTGCGTTTAAAACAGGAACTTGTTGAAAAGGTAAAAGCTTTTGAAGTAGGTGAAGACAGAAACAAGGCTGTGGATGCTTTGAAAGACTTCCAACGTCAATGGATGGATATTGGCTTTATTCCTATAAAGGAAAAGGAACGTATCCAGAATGAATTCCGTGCAGCCATTAACAAACATTTTGAGAAACTTAAAATGGATTCAGTTGCTATTGGTGCACAGAATTACCGTAGTAAAATTGAAAGAATGAGCAAGGATGCACCTGAAGCAAACAGAGTTATTGGTAAGGAACGAAATTTCCTGCTTGGCAAAATCCAACAACTTCAGGAAGATATCAAGCTATGGGAAAATAACATTGGTTTCTTCGCTGAGTCAAAGACCGCTAATCTGTTAAAGACGGAATTTGAAAAGAAGATCAATAAAGCAAAAGAAGAGCTTGTGCAATTTGAAGCAAAGCTTAAAGTGCTTCGTGAATCAAACTAATTTTAAAAACTGCCGCTGGTCGGCAGTTTTTTTTTGCCATTTGCCTTACATTGCTGTTATAATGCTTAAATTAGCATCATGGCAGGAAATACAACAGGTATAATACTTCAGCTAACTTCCTTTGGTGAGTCGCACGGACCCATGATAGGAGGGGTGCTTGATGGTTTCCCATCAGGCTTTATGCTTGATATCAATCAAGTGCAGGAAAAGCTTAATAAGCGGGCCCCGGGTAATCAACCCTTTAGCTCTCCAAGGAAAGAACCCGACTTGATTGAAATTGTATCAGGGGTATTCAATCAACAAACTACCGGAGCACCTATTGCTTTCTTTATCAGGAATATTGCACCGCAATCTGCTGATTATGATCATCTGAAGGATGTGTACCGGCCTTCACATGCAGGATTTGCTTACCAGAAGAAGTATGGATGCCAGGATTATCGGGGCGGAGGCAGGTCGTCAGCGAGGGAAACATCTGTCAGGGTAGCTGCCGGGGCTATGTGTGAGCAGCTATTGGCCCGATACAATATCTCGATAAAAGGTTATGTTTCACAAATAGGAACCGTTACGGTGCCTTCCTCTTATCGTGAGCTGGATATGAACAAAACAGATCAGTCTACTGTAAGATGCCCTGATCCCGTGGCTGAAGCCTCCATGCTTGCCTTGCTTAAGCAGGTAAAGGCTGATGGGGATTCAACCGGAGGAATTGTTACCTGCGTAATCCGGGGCGTTCCTGCCGGTTTAGGGGAACCGGTATTCAACAAGTTGCAGGCTGATCTGGGCGCAGCTATGTTAAGTATCAATGCGGTGAAGGGCTTTGATTATGGTGAAGGCTTTGCTGCTGCTGCAATGACCGGCTCCCGACATAATGATGCTTATACATTCATTAATCAGGATATTCATCCTGAAACCAATCATGCAGGTGGTATTCTTGGGGGTATTTCAACCGGGGAGGACATTTTTTTCAGGGTCGCTTTTAAACCGGTTCCTTCTATTTCAAAGATTCAACATACAGTAGATAAAAGCGGGCATAAAATAGAGTTGAACATTGGTGGTCATCATGATGTTTGTTTTGTTCCAAGAGCAGTGCCTGTTGTAGAAGCAATGGCTGCCCTGGTTATTTCTGATCACATGCTGCTGGCCGGGTTAATAAGAAACAATCAAATAAAACCGTTATGAACAAGTCCTTTAAAGTAATAGTCATTGTACTTGCTGCCATACTGGCACTCCTTATTATTCTTCCTTTTGCTTTTAAGGGCAAAATATTCACGGCAGTTAAAGATGCAGCCAACAAGAGCCTTAACGCCAAAGTTGAGTTTACGGACTTAAAAGTATCGCTCATACGTAATTTCCCAAACCTTAACCTTCGTCTTTATGATTTAAGTATTGAAGGGGTAGGCGATTTTAAGTCGGATACACTGGCAGAAATACCAAAACTATCTGTCAGTATTAACCTGATGAGTATTATTCAGGGTGATGCCTACAAAGTAAGGGGCATTGTTATTGATGATCCTAAAATATATCTAAAGGTACTGGCTGATGGCAGGGCAAACTGGGATATTATGAAGGAAGATACTACTGCCGTGACTGATACTACCAAAGTGCCCTCCAAGTTTGAGGTATCTCTGAAAAAACTTAAAATTAACAATGGAATACTCATTTATGATGATGCTTCACTTGATACTCATGTACTTGCTGAAGGGATTAACCATACCATGCGGGGTGATCTGAGCGAGGATTATACTGACTTAGATACCCAAACAACCATTGATAAACTTGATGTTGACTATGGAGGTTTACGATATGTTAATCGCGCAAAAGCTACCCTTGATTCGAAAATTAATGCTGATCTTGTCAAGTACAAGTTTACATTCCCTGATGCCCACTTATTCATTAATGAATTTGAGCTTTTAGCACAGGGTTTCTTTGAAATGCCTGATGCAGGTTATAATATGGATATCAAGTTTGAGGCAGTTCAAAAGGAGTTCCGTAACTTCCTCTCCCTCGTTCCTGCCGTTTATGCCAAGGACTTTGATAAATTAAAATCATCCGGCACTCTGGGATTTGCCGGCTATGTTAAAGGGCTTTACAGCGACAACTCAATGCCGGCTTTTGGGGTAAACCTTGATATTGCTAATGCACAATTTAAATATCCTGATCTGCCTGGTGCTGTGAAGAATATTAATGTAAAGGCAGTCATCGACAATAAAACTGGTGACCCGGATGCTACGGTTATTGATGTTGCCAAGTTTCATGTTGAAATGATGGATAACCCTGTGGATGCAGTCTTGTATGCCAAAACTCCGGTAAGTGATCCATACGTGGATGCTGTTGTAAACGGAAGAGTGGACCTGGCAGATGTTAAAAGCTTCTATCCTCTTGAAAAGGGCGACCGGCTTGCAGGTTTAATAGTTGCTGACTTTACAGTAAAGGGTAATTTGTCGGATGCTGAACAACAACACTTCGATAAATTTAAAGCAAGTGGCAAGGTTGATTTATCAAACGTTAAGTATAACACATCCGCTTTTCCTGAAGGAGTTGATATATCAAAAGCCCTGTTTAACCTGTCGCCTGCTGAAATTTCTATGCCTGTTATGAATGCGAAATTAGGGAAGAATGATTTGTCGGCAAATGGTAAAATAACCAATTACCTTGCATACGCTTTCAGTAAAGGTGAACTTAAAGGTACTCTTAATCTGCATTCTAATTACTTAAACCTGAATGATTTTATGCCTGAAAGTACTGGCGCAAAGGTGGATACTGCTACCTCAGCAATCACGATCATTGAAGTTCCAAAGAATATTGATTTCCAATTATCCTCTACTCTTAACAAAGTTATTTATGATAAAATGGAGCTCACCAATGCTTCGGGGGTCATTAAAGTTAAAGATCAGCAGCTGACACTTCAAAACCTTATGTGCAATGCGTTGCAGGGGCAGATGGTCGTAAACGGCATTTATTCTACCAGGATACCGGACAAGCCTGTTGTGGATATGGAAATGAAAATTATTAATGTTCAGGTGCAGGATGCTTTCAATACGTTCCTTACCATTGAGAAGTTGGTGCCCATTGCTAAGCTGACAACCGGCAAAGTGAGCTCAACGCTACATTTCTCTTCGGAACTGGGTAAGAATATGATACCCATATTCACAACCTTTGCAGGGAATGGCAACCTCCTTTCTCCTGAATTGGTCATCAATAACCCTGTTGTATTCAAGAAACTGGCAGACGCACTCAAGATTGAGGAACTTAAGAAATGGGCTATAGAGAAAATTAATCTCTCCTTCGAGGTCATTCAAGGTAAGGTTTACGTAAAACCATTCAATACTAAATTCGGCAATATTACCGCAGATATTTCCGGATGGAACTCTTTTGACCAAACACTGGAGTATGTTATGGAACTTAATATTCCCCGATCCGCTTTTGGAGGTGCTGCTAACAGTGTTCTTGACAACCTGGTGAAACAGGTGAACAGTAAGGGCGCCAATTTTAGTGTAGGGGCAATGATACCTGTATCGGTGCACATTACCGGTACCGTGACTGATCCCAAGATAACCACCAGCCTGAAAACTGCGAAGACTAACCTCATGGAAGGGTTGAAGGAAACAGTGCAGCAAAAGAAAGAAGAGGCAGTAGCAAAGGTTAAAGAAGAAGCCGGCAAGTACATTGAGGAGGCTGATCAGCAGGCACAAAAACTGCTGGCTGATGCACAGGCAAGAGCTGATAAACTCGTTGCTGCTGCAACAACAACAGCTCAAAAGATTAGGGATGAGGCGAATTTACAGGCTGACAAGCTGGTAGCTGAAGGTAAGAAGAAAGGCCCGATTGCTGAGCTTGCAGCTAAAAAAGCATCTGAGAAAATAAGGAGTGAAGCCGATAAGAAAGCCAATAGTGTGGTAAATGAAGCTAAAACTCAGTCTGACGCCATTATGGCTTCAGCCAGGCAACAAGCGGATAAATTAAAAGCAGAAGCAAAAAGTAAAGTGAAATAACTGAGTAGAGCTTAGTATTTACCGGTTAAGTAAGTATATTCCAACTGAATAGAGCTTAGTATTTACCGGTTAAGTAAGGTTATTACAACTGAGTAGAGATAAGCATTTAACGTTTAAGTAAGTACATTCCAACTGATTAGAGCTTGGCAATTACCGGTTAAGTAAGTGCATTCCAACTGAGTAGAGATTAGTAATTACTAGTTGAGTAAGTATATTCTAGCTTAATAGGGATTAGCAATTACCAGTTGAGTAGGTATGCAATAACTGAGTAGAGCTTAGCAATTACAGGTTAAGTAAGTATTTAATAGCTGATTAGAGATAAGAAACTACAAGTTGAGAAGATTGAAGATAGCAGTGCAGTAATATAAAAATGCCGAAGGAAAAAACAGAGCTAAAATATTTTCCTGAAACCCTTGTCTGTAGAGTTTTTGCGTGAGTAACAGCATGAGGGTCGTCATTTTTGTGAAAATATTATTTTGCTTTTTCTCCCTTAAAGTCATTTAATTGATAATCATCTGAATATCAATTAAATGGCTTATAATTATCTGATGCTTTTTTCAGATTGTATCA
>JBAXYX010000006.1:0-40076 GCA_041670625.1 Lentimicrobiaceae bacterium
CATGATCCTGCTGAATGTGAATGTATTCGGTCAGTCAAGGGTGACATACTTAGCAGGGCTTCTTGATAGCACACGCAAGGAACGGAGTGATTCACTCAGAGCTGATTTGAATGGTCAGTTTTATAACGAGCTTGTATCGCTGATTAAAGAGCCGGGCTTTGTTGCTGATTCTATTAAACCACTCAGGATAGGACAAACTGCTTCTGATGATGGTTATTTTATTTTCTATAATTGGAATATTCAGCAAAATGACGGACAGAATTTTTATTACGCACTTTTGTATTTCCCAGGCACTAAAAGAACCATTGAATTCCCGTTTAAGCCTTCAGAAACCAAACTAAATGAAGATTCCGTTTATACAAACAATGATTGGCCACCTTCATTATACTACAAGATCATCAGCCCCAGGAAGAAGACTGACCATTATTATTTACTTTTTGGATGGGATCGGTTCAGCAAGCAAGTATCACGCAAAACCATCGAAGCCCTTATTATAGATAATCAGGGAGATGTAGCGTTTGGGAAGAAGGTGTTTAAAACCAAAGATGGATTAAAGCACAGGGTTGTTATTGAATATGCTTCATCTGCCAATTTAACACTTCAATACAACAGGCAGAAACTAACACTTACAGGTGTTCGTAAATCACAGAGTAAGATAAATGACGACATCATAGTGGTTGACCGGTTAGCTCCTTTAAATGAAGAATTAAAAGGATTACGCTGGGCTTATGTGCCGGTTGGTGATGTTTATGATGGTTATATATATTTTCACGGATACTGGACCTTTGTTGAAGGTATCAATGCACGAAACCCCGCAATGAAGAACGAGCAGAAACGCAAAACTGAGAAACCACAACTTGACCTTTTCCCACACTAAATATTTAGTGATGCTTTTACTATTTTTAATTCTTTAAAAACTTAATACCTTTGTTACGTTTTTGAGCAGCACAAAAGAACATTCGATATTATTATTTAATAAAAAAAATCAACATGAAAAAGTACAATTTCAATGCAGGCCCTTCAATTCTACCACAGGTAGCTATTGAAAACACTGCTAAAGCTATTCTTGATTTCAATGGAATTGGTTTATCAATTCTTGAAATTTCACATCGGAGCAAAGACTTTCAAGCTGTTATTGATGAAGCAGTAAGTCTTTTCAAAGAAGTGTTTAACATACCTGAAGAATACAAAGTTATTTTCCTCGGTGGTGGTGCCAGTTTACAGTTCTGCATGATTCCATTTAACCTCATGGCTAAAAAAGCTGCTTATCTTGAAACCGGTGTTTGGGCTAAGAAAGCCATTAAAGAAGCTAAATTATTTGGCGAAGTAAATGTAGTTGCTTCTTCTGCTGATAAGAACTTTTCATATATCCCTAAGGGATACCAGATTCCTGCTGACGCTGACTATTTCCACATTACTACTAACAATACCATATATGGTACTGAAATCAGGGAAGATTTTAACAGCCCTGTTAACCTGATAGCTGATATGTCGTCAGATATTCTTAGCCGTCCGGTTGATGTATCAAAATATGCTATGATTTATGGTGGTGCTCAAAAGAACCTCGGTCCTGCAGGTGTTACCTTTGTTATTATCCGTGAAGATATCCTGGGCAAAGTAGAACGTGCTATCCCAACCATGCTTGACTATCGTACTCACATTAAGGAAGGTTCTATGTTTAATACCCCTCCTGTATTACCTATCTTTACTGTTAAAGAAACCCTCAAATGGATTAAGAGTATGGGTGGTGTTAAGCAAATAGAAAAATTAAATATTGAAAAGGCTGGCTTACTCTATAATGCTATTGATAACAGTAAGATGTTTGTAGGAACTGCTGAAAAGGATTCAAGGTCACGTATGAACATCTGTTTCGTTATGAAGGATCAGTATAAAGACAAGGAAGAAGCCTTTATGGAATTTGCAAAGAACCGTGGAATGATTGGTATCAAGGGTCATCGTTCAGTTGGTGGATTCAGGGCATCATGCTACAATGCACTTCCTAAGGAAAGCGTTCAGGCTTTAGTTGATTGCATGCACGATTTTGAAAAAGAAAATGCATAATAAATAAGTTTCTATTTAAAACCGGTCTGCTTCAGACCGGTTTTTTTATGCAGTTCCGGATAATTAGCCTAAAATTGTTACCTTTGAATATCGAAAAGGAATAGAAAAAGAATGAGGGAAAATGAAATAATTAATCTTACTAAACTTCAGAAATTCCCTGATTTACGTGACAGGATTGATTCAGGACTCATTGCATTTGGAGGTGACCTGAGTATTAACAGGCTGCTGGATGCATACAGTAAAGGTATTTTCCCCTGGTACGACCAAAACTCCCCTATTCTTTGGCATTCACCACTTGAGCGATGCATTTTCAATATTGACCAATTCAAAGTGTCGCACAGCCTTAATCAAAAACTCAAAAAGCATACTTTCACATTTACATTTGATCAGCACTTTAAGGAAATCATGACCTACTGTTCATTGATCAGACGAAAAGGCGAACATGGTACATGGATTTTTAATGAAACAGTGGAAGCTTATACGCTGCTTCATGAACAGGGATTTGCTCACAGCGTTGAGGTATGGAATAAAGGTGAACTGGCGGGAGGTTTATTCGGAGTTTCACTGGGTAAAGCTTTCTTTGGTGAGTCTATGTTTCACATCATGACAGATGCATCAAAAGCTGCCATGTACTTTTTATTTGACTTTTTGAAAAGTATGGACTACCATTTTGTAGATGCTCAGATGGAAACCAGCCATCTCATGAGCCTGGGGGCAATGATTATACCTCGTGAAGAGTATCTGGATAAATTGGATAATGCATTAAAATACGATACGTTAACAGGCAACTGGAATGAATATATCAAAAAATACAGACCCGCACAGGCTTTTTATGGCCGAAGCCATCAAAATGGCTGAATTGAATCTGAAAGAAAACAATGGAGGTCCATTTGGTGCGATAATCGTGAAAGATGGTAAAATCATCGCCCGGGGTTCAAATAAAGTAACGGTCATGAACGATCCCACCGCTCATGCTGAAATTGTGGCCATAAGAGAAGCTTGTAGGAATTTGGATAGCTTTCAGCTTGCCGGCTGTGATATTTATTGTAGTTGTGAGCCTTGCCCTATGTGCCTGGGTGCAATATACTGGGCAAGACCTGACAGGATTTTCTTTGCAGCTAACCGTCATGATGCTGCAAATGCCGGCTTTGATGATGAATTTATTTACTCTGAATTAGCACTCCCCGTTGCTGACCGTAAAATCATTACCAGTCAGTTACTCAGGGAAAAAGCATTGGAAGTTTTTGACAAATGGATTACCCTTGATCGAAAAACCCCTTATTAATCATTTAATATTAACTATTATGTCATTCGAATTATCAGGAAGAATCATTGAAATCAGTAATACGCAAACCATTACTGAGAAGTTTAAAAAACGTGAGTTTATTGTTGAATATAAAGATAACCCATCAACTCAATATGTTCAGTATCTGAAATTTCAGTTTACAGGTGATCGGTGTGGTTTGCTCGACTCCTATAATACGGGTCAGGAGGTGAACATCTCATTTAACCTGAAAGGCCGGAAGTATGAAAAAGATGGCAGAGTCAGTTATTTTATGGATCTTGAAGCCTGGAAAATCAGCGCTTTAAATGGAGTAAGTGGTTCTAACAACAGTTTGCCTGCCACTGAAGGTTATAGCAACCTGGAAGCAGAAGATGAAAATGGAGGATTACCTTTCTAAAATTGTTTTAAGGTATCCAGGCTAAAGCTGAAAGTACTTCCCTTACCGGGAGTGCTTTCAGCTAATATTTTTGATTTATGAAGGTTCATAAATTCCTGGCATAGTATGAGCCCTAAACCTGTACCCGTTTCCTTATTAGTACCTTCATGCTTCAGGTTCCCGTCTAATTTGAATAACCGCGAGAGTTCATCCTCATTCATACCCACACCCGTATCCGTTATTGAAACAGTGACTTTTTTACTGTTAATGTGAGTGGATACCGTTATCATTCCATTGTCGGGAGTGAATTTGATAGCATTGGTCAGTAAATTGCGAAGTATGGTTGAGAGCATGTTTTTATCCGCTTTAACAATCACATCTTTGGAGAAGTCAGTAAATAGTGAAATCAGCTTATTATCGGCTGAGCTGCGTACTAATTCAATAGCATTTTCAATATTTTCCGTTAAGTTAACAGGTTCAGGGTTAAAGTCAATCCTTCCTGATTGAGCCCTTGACCAATTCAACAAGTTATCAAGAAGTGCATAGATTTGTTGTCCCGATTGCCTGATCACATTCAAATGAGATTTCTTTTCGGTATCAGAAATCTCATCGAAATCATTGTATGCCAAATCAGCATAACCAAGCAGTGAGTTAAACGGATTCTTTAAATCATGCGCAATAATGGAAAAGAATCGATCCTTTGTATTGATCATTTGCTCCAATTTGGTCTTTTGATCTTCAATTACCGTATTCTTCTCCTTAAGGACCTTAGCAACCTTAGCGCTTGAATGATACCTTACAAAGAAGAAAACAAGCAGCACCAATAGTAAAGAGAGTGAAATAAACAGGGCAATCCTGAGCCTGTGATTTTTTTGGATACTTTGCGTTTGATCAAGGTTTTCACGAAGCAGGTTTTCAGGGTTTAAATCATCGCTGCCCTTCCCGAACCGCCGGCTGGCCTGGCTGATCTGTAAGGCCATTTGTTCGTTGTAAATACTATCTTTCAATTGAACGTAACTATCAAGGAATTTATAAGCCATGGAAGGCTGGTTCAGAGCCATTGAAACTCTTGATAATTCAGCATAAGCTTCCATAGTCAGTGATCGGTCCTTAATGTTTCGGGCTATAATCAAACCCTGCTCTAACATTTTGCGTGACTGCTGTTCATTGCCCTGCTGATGATACACTTTGCCAAGTTGTATTTGGCCGTTTGCTATTGAATTCTGATCTTTATTTTTAACAGCAATCTCTAACCCTTGCACAGCGAAACTCTCAGCGCTTACTAAATCATTCTTTTTAAGCACTAACTTACTAAGTTCAAAGTAAGTGAGTGATAATGACGCACTATTGATACGATTTGATAACCCCTGTGAATCCTCATAATATTTGCGAAATCCATCCAGATTATCCTGATTTTTACCAAGCAAACCAAGGTTAAGAAAACTGGCATCTAATCCTCCCTGATTCTGGAAATTGACAAGTATTTTCAATGCTTTCTGATAGTAATTGAAAGCCTGATCACGCAATTTAAGCTCATCATAAATAAAACCCAGGTTTATATAGGTATTGGCCAGTGGTATAAACATCGCATTCCGCTCAAAATATCGTGATGCCAATAAACTGTAATTCCGGGCTTTATTATAATCCCGGGTAACGCTATTTGCCATACCCAGGTTAAAATACGCGTTTGCCCATGAAACGGAATCTTTTATTTCAGCGTCTTTCTGGATCTCCATATTGAGATAATAGATGGCCGAAACATAATCGGACGACTGGAATGAAATTCGTGAAAGTTGTTTTAATATATCAGCTTGCTCCTGAGGATCAGTTGACTTGTTGAGAGTAATCTTTAAACTATCAGGTTTGGACTGTGCATAGACCAGGCAGGGTAACCATATAGCTATCCAACAAATCAGCAAGAATGCCTTATTCGTTTTTCTCATGCCAGTCTGAAACAAATCAACTAATATATGATGGTTACACTCTAATCATTCTGTTTTTTCAAATGGATTATTAAAATTAAAATCAGGCAAATATTCTGTATTACTTTCAAGTTCTTGCACCCATCCATTAACAAAACCCAATGAGTCGAGTTCATTGCATACTAATTCATATTCATCCTTAGTTATGCTGCGCGACAGTGCTGGATGATCCATCACGTTAGCAATAGGATGATATTGAGCCATAAGCGACAAATAGATTTTAGGTGATAATTGATCCGCCAGTGTTCTGAGTGCCTTGATACTGTTATCTACCTGCAAGGGTAGAACAAGATGCCTGACAATCATTCCCCGCATTGCCACACCTGAATCATCGGTTATTACGTTAGGACCCATTTGCCGGTACATTTCTTTAAGTGCTTTAAGTGCAACCGTAAAATAGTTATTAACATCTGAAAACGGCTTTCCAAGTTCGTTGTCGCCATATTTAAAATCGGGTAAATAAACATCAATCAAGCCCTCCAGGCGGCGCAAAGTTTCCGTTTTATCATACCCGTTTGAATTGTAAACAATATACGGTGTTCGTCCTCTCCTATGTACTGAATTGATAATCATTACCATTTGAGGAACCATGTGAGAGGCTGAAACAAAACCTAAAGATTTACAACCCTGGTCAAGATATTCAATAATCTCATCCGTTATTGCCTCCAGTGTCCTGTTTTGGGAAGCATTTGTCCTGTTTTGGCTTATTTGGAAGTTCTGACAAAAGATGCATTGAAGGTTACAATGGCTGAAGAAAACATTGCATATTCCATTTTTACCACTAATCACAGGTTCTTCACCCTTATGGATACAAATAGTGCTGATGTTAAATCCTGAATCGTTATTACAATAACCAAGTGGACCGTTTATCCTATCGGCACTACATAATCTGGGACAAATAGAACAATCAGCCAAATCATTCCAGGCTTCCTGGTCAGTATAGGGTTTTAATATATTCATGTATGTATATCTGGCATTATTTAGGCAGCCATCAGTTCAATCTCAATTGTTTATATTAATTCTTAATAAAAGTAACCTGTTGTTAGCGAAAAAATAATAAATAAAATAGAATTAGCCTTCTGCAAACCAACCGGCAGATGACTCTATTACAAAGATAAATAAATATACAAAAAGTTAAGAGCAAAAACAATACCACTTTTTACCTTCCACCAACCATTCAGCTTTATCTTCTGAACATTATAACAGCATTACTTTTTGTAATCCGGCCCGGCTTTGTTTTATCATTGTTCAGGCATTATTCTTTCTTTGGCCCGGTTTTGTTACTTCATTGGTCTGGCGTAGTTAATTTTTTGGTGGGGCTTTGTTCCATCATTGTCCTTGCTGTGTTTCTTTAAGTACCCGGCTTTAATCCTCCTTTCATCAGGTAATTTTCAGGCTTATAGTGGGCTTGGGTCTGCTTCAAGTTAGCTTTGTTCAAGGCTCTAGCCTGACTCTGGTCATATTCAGGGCAGGTTCACATCAGGTTCACACCACCTTCGGATCAGTTGCCATTCAAGAGGGATTCATGTTGCTTTTTATTGCCTGCAACATGCGTATGCAAGCCATTGACGGAGCTCAGGAAACTGATCTTCAATATATTCACAAACAATCGAAATATAAGACTTAGGTTCATTAAGACTACTTAAATATAAGCCCACATACCGAAAAAAATCACAGAGAATAGAATGGCCTGTTAATTTTAAAAGTAAACTGTAATAAATTATATCTTTACATAAAATAATGTTCCCGTTTAGACTCATTAAAGGTTTAGCAGGTATTTTGAATTTAGAAGCCTTGATGTTCTTTTTATGAGTTGGGGGGGGGAAATGATAAACGGGTTAGACAAATTATTAACAAAACAACGTTACTTATGAAAAAACTATTCCTAATGGTTCTAAGTGTAATTTCAATAAATACATTTGGACAAGTTCATTCGATTGGTATTCAAGGTGGTGTAAATATGACTAATCTAACATCTGTTAATACCTTCGGCGACAGTAAATTTAGAACTGGAATCATTGGTGGATTTAATTATGAATTTTTGTTTCAAGGAAAGTACACTTTAGGCGCTGATATACTTTACAATCAGCAAGGATTTACAGAAAAAGAAATTTTTACTGATGACACTGGAAATCCTACGGGGAAAACTGCTGAGATAAAGTTCGATTATGATTATTTAAGTTTACCTCTTCAAATTGGCTATACATTAGGAAATAAAATTAAACGTTTTGCAAAAATTGGTGTTTGCCCTTCAGTTTTGTTAAAAGCTGAAACAACTACTCCCATGGTTGATATTCAGGGCAATTTGATTAGATATGAAACATTCGATGTCAAAGATAAAGTGTCAAAATTTGATTTAGCCGGATTAATTGAACTTGGGGCTGGTTATGTATTAAATGATAATTTAGAATTATTTTCCTCATTGACATACAGAAAGAGTTTAACGACATTTTCAAATGCTGACTATTTTAAAGATAGTAAAATGCGACACTATGGGTTTTCTTTGGCAATAGGATTAAAATATAAATTGAATGATAAATAACGGGTCATAATCGAGCAGCCTTACCCGCTCACGTAGTATTAAAGAACTTTGCTGGTTTGTTACCTTTAGCAGATGCTTCACGACAAACCACACTCCGGCAGGCTCAGTGCATCGCCACCTACATACCGGGTTGGAAGTAATGGAGCTATGACTAAGGTCCTTCATCTATGCTACCTGCTTTAAATATTGACCCCTTGAGAATAACTTGCTGCTGAAGAATCTTGTACACATATCCCGTGTATTTACAAATCGAGGTTTGCGCACACCCACTTTATCCTCTAAAAAAAGTTTTTTCTTTAATTAATTTTCTAATTTAGCTACCTATAAAGAATAGCAATTATGACCGTTCACAAATCATTTGTATTTAGCCACGAATTTGAAAATAATAAAACCCATAAAAAAGAAAAGCTAAAACAAGATTTAGTTAAACAATTTTACCTTGAAGGTCAACTTTCTATTCACGATCTTTGTAAGACTGTTAAGATGAGTGCCCCTACTGTTACTCGAGCAGTTGAAGAATTGATTGATCAGAACATGGTAATCAGAACAGGAATTGGTGATTCATCGGGTGGACGCCGTCCGGGTCTTTTTTCAATAAACCCTTCGGCACATTATGCAATGGCTATTGACGTGGAAAGATCGTTCGTAAAAATGGCTATTTTCAACTTTGTAAACCAACCGGTTTCAGAGATAGCTGAATATAATGAAGGGCTGGATACCCTTGCAGATGTACCGGCTTTTATTAATGAAAAGATTAACGCACTACTTCAAGTCCACAAGATAAACAAAGATAAAATCCTTGGAATAGGGTTATCATTACCCGGTTTGATTGATATACGCACAGGATTGTCGTACACGTATCTTAATGATCAGAAACCTGTTGCCGAAGTGATAACTAAGCTTACAGGTATTACTACTTATGTTGAACATGACACCAAAGCTATGGCTTGGGGAGAACATACATTTGGTTTAGCTCAGGGTATGCAAAATGTACTTTGCCTCAATATAGGCTCAGGGATAGGCCTCAGTATGATCTTGAACGGGGAAATATACAATGGTCATTCCGGATATTCAGGAGAATTTGGCCACATTCAGATTGATTCGAACGGTAAGCTTTGCCACTGTGGCCGACGAGGATGCATAGAAACTGTTGCAGCAGGTAAATCATTGATAGCGAATGCAAAGGATGGGCTTAAACTTGGCAAAGGTGCTGATCTTATAAGAATGTTTAATATAGAGCCAGAACAAATTACCATTCCTATTATTCTGGAAGCCGCTCGTAATGGCAATCAATTTGCAACTGACTTATTAATACAGGCAGGTGAAGCTTTGGGTCGTGGAATAGCAGTACTGGTTCATTTGTTTAATCCTGAACTCATCATATTAGGTGGTGAAATGTCAAAAGCTTCTGATTTCCTGATAAAACCGATTATGGAGAATATTGAAATACACACCATTGAAAGGATACGTAAAGATGCTCGTCTTGTTGTTTCTGAACTTGGTGGCAACGCTCGTATCATGGGCTCATTAGCTCTTGTGATGAATAAAATATTTGCTTAAAAAATAAATTTTTCGTTTCAATCCAACCATCAAATGACTAATTCTACTACGCGAATTAATGACCGGAAATCATACGTGATTTCCATTGCTACTATTGGTGTACTGTTCTTTATTTTCGGGTTTGTGACCTGGCTTAACGGCACCCTGATACCCTTTTTAAAAATATCATGCGAGCTGAGCAACCTTCAGGCGTACTTTGTGACTTTCGCTTTTTACATTTCATATCTCGTAATGGCGCCTCCTTCATCTTTGGTTTTAAAGAAAGTTGGCTTTAAAATGGGTATGGCTATCGGATTACTTCTGATGGCTGTTGGATCTCTTGTTTTTATTCCGGCAGCAATGACTCGTACTTTTGGTTTGTTCCTTACCGGTTTATTTATACAGGGAGGCGGATTGGCGTTATTGCAAACTGCATCCAATCCATACATTACCATTATTGGTCCTCGTGAGAGTGCTGCTCGCAGAATTGCTATTATGGGAATTTGCAATAAAGTAGCAGGTACCATAAGTCCTATCATTCTGGGTGCTTTATTACTTACAGGAGCGAATGAATTGATGGATCAGGTGAACCTGGTATCAGGAATGGAAAAAGAAGTCATGCTTAATAATCTGGCCAACAGGGTAATCATGCCATATATTGTAATGGCTGTAGTACTTACGCTACTTGCTTTCATGATTCGATATGCTCATCTGCCTGACATTGATGTAGATAAAGAAAATGAAGATCCTATTGTGGGCCATACTGCCAAGGATGCCTGGTACAAGTATCCTCATCTAATTATGGGGTTCATGGCTATCTTTTTTTATGTAGGTGTGGAAGTTATTGCCGGGGATACCATTATTTTATATGGTAAATCATTAGGTATTTCGTTGGATCAGTCGCGCTATTTCACAAGCATTACACTTATATCCATGGTGATTGGTTACATTGTAGGGATTATCACTATTCCGAGGTACATCAAGCAGGATAAGGCATTGGCCGTTTCAGCAGTACTGGCCATTGTTTTTGCATCATGTGCACTGTTCACTCATGGCTTCACCAGTGTATTGTTTATTGGTTTCCTGGGATTCGCAAATGCAATGATGTGGCCCAGTATATGGCCATTGGCAATTGCCGATTTGGGTAAGTTTACCAAAACAGGTTCAGCCCTGTTAGTTATGGGTATTGCAGGGGGTGCAGTCATACCATTAATTTATGGTTCACTCGTGGATGTGATCGGCAATCAGCAATCTTATTGGATATTATTGCCGTTCTACTGCTTTATCCTATACTACGCCTTGAAGGGACATAAAGTGAGATAGGGATGAGTAGTGAGTGATGAGTTCTTGGTTCTTAGTGCTGAATGTTGAGTGCTGAGTGATGAGTTCTTGGTTCTTGGTGCTGATTGCTGATTGCTGATTGCTGAGTTGGGGAGGTTTACCGGAATTGAATGGGAAGAAAGTAGATGTAACTTGTTGTTGAATGTTAATTTAATAAAGATTAGATATAAAATGAAACCTACGTTGTTGATTTTAGCTGCCGGAATGGGTAGCAGATATGGAGGATTAAAACAAATTGACCCGGTTGGCCCAGGCGGACAAACTATTCTTGATTATTCGGTATATGACGCTAAACGTGCAGGGTTTGGCAAAGTGGTGTTTATTATACGCCGTGATATTGAAGATGATTTTAAATCAGTATTTGCAGAACGATTAAGTAAAACGATACCGGTTGAGTGGGTATTTCAAGAACTGGATACACTTCCTGAAGGCCTGGTTCCATCTAAAGGGCGTTCAAAACCCTGGGGAACAGGTCATGCTGTTTTAATGGCGGCAAAGAATATCAAGGAACCATTTGCTGTTATTAATGCAGATGACTTTTATGGAAGAGATGCTTTTCAGAAAGCTGTTAACTTTTTCAATGTCAACAACCAGGAAACAGAATATTCAATGGTTGCCTACGAATTGCAAAACACGCTTTCAGATTATGGCTCTGTTTCAAGAGGGGTTTGTGTCTCGAATGAGGATGACCTGCTGCAAAGTGTTACGGAAAACACTAAAATAGCCAGGGAAGAATCCGGAATATTCAATACGGATGCCAATGGACAGAAAACTCCGTTAACGTCTGATACGCTTGTATCTATGAACTTTTGGTGTTTCAAGCCTTCATTTTTCGATCAGTTGGAATCACATTTCAGAAGATTCATTGCTGATAAGGTTAATGACCTGACGGCTGAGTTCTATATCCCTTCAGTTGTTGACTCACTGATCAAATCAAACAAGGCTAGTGTAAAGGTACTGGCTAACTCAGGTCAATGGTTCGGAATTACCTATAAAGAAGATAAACCGCTTGTAATAGGCAGGATTAAAAAATTGACGGATGCAGGTGAGTATCCGGTAAAGTTTTAAAATATTCTGATGATGAAAAAAATAGGATTACTGATTGTAACAGTTCTTTTTTCGGTAATTGGTTTCACTCAAAACCATACTATTATCCCTTGTCCTGTTTCGTTTACATCCACGGTTAATGATAGTTTTGTTGTTGACGGAGCTACGGTGATAAGCCTTAATAAGGAGAATGAAGAGACTAAGCGGCTCGGCAAATTGCTGGCTGATCATATTGCTTATCTCGGTGGTCCTGAATTACGGGTGATGAAGAACTGCAGGATTAAGAGTTATAGAAGCAATAACCATGCGACTAAAGTAATCCGGTTAGAAATCATCAAGAACTGTAAACTTCCTACTGAAGGGTACGAACTTACGGTAGGGAGAAATGACATCCAACTAACGTCGCATACCGGGCAAGGCTTGTTTTATGGATTACAAACTTTGTTTCAACTGATCCCGAGAGAATTCTCACCTACATTTGAAGGTATGGTCAATCAGCCCTTCGATAGGTCAAATATTAAGGTATCAGGAATAATTGAAAAAGATACTGCGGTTTTGGGTGCTACATTGGTTATTGCAGGTTGTAAGATTATTGACTATCCGCGTTTAGAATATCGTGGAATGCACCTTGATGTAGTACGACACATGTTTCCGATAGAATTCATCAAGGAGTATATTGACCTGATGGCTCTCTACAAGATGAATAATTTCCATTGGCACCTGACTGATGATCAGGGTTGGCGTTTGGCGATCAAGAAGTACCCTCTTCTAACTGAAGTTGGCAGTTGGCGCAATAGTTCACCTATAGGCAGAAATGAAGGTCAGGATAACGTAGCATATGGCGGATTCTATACACAGCAGGAAGTACGCGAAATTGTTCAGTACGCAAAAGATCGGTATATAAATGTGATTCCTGAAATTGAACTACCCGGACATGCACAGGCTGCATTGGCTGCTTATCCTGATCTTTCATGTAACGGTGGGCCTTTTAAGGTTTGGACACAATGGGGCGTTTCAGAGAATATATTTTGCGCCGGTAATGAAAAAACATTTGAATTTTTGAAAGATGTATTGGATGAAGTGATGGATATTTTCCCTTCACAATATATTCATATTGGGGGTGACGAAGCGCCTAAGACCCGCTGGAATGAATGCCCTCTATGCAAACAACGGATGGCGGATGAACATTTAGAAGATGTCCATCAACTTCAAAGCTATTTTATTCAACGAATTGAAAAGTATTTAAATAAGCATGGCCGTATGATTATTGGCTGGGATGAAATACTGGAAGGCGGATTGGCACCCGGCGCAACGGTTATGTCGTGGCGCGGTACTGAAGGCGGTATTGCTGCTGCTCGGTTGAATCATCCTGTTATCATGACTCCGGGTTCCTTTTGCTATCTTGACCATTACCAGGCAGATCCTGCCGGAGAACCTTTTGCTATCGGCGGTCATAACACCTTGCAGAATACCTATTCTTTTAATCCTGTTCCGGTTGAACTTCCGACCGACAAACAGAAATACATCCTTGGAGCACAAGGAAATGTGTGGACTGAATACATCCATACATCTGAGAGTGTGGAATATATGGCTTATCCAAGGGCGATTGCTCTGGCAGAAATTAATTGGTCACCTGCTGATTCCAAAGATTGGGAGCGCTTTATTTACAGTCTGGAAAAACATTATAACAGGTTGGACAGGTTGGGCATCAACTATAGTAGAAGTTCCCATAAAGTTCAGATCCATTCTGTTTTTGACACAGTTACCCGGAAGCAGAGGGTAACATTGACTTCTCAAGTACCCAATGCTCACATGAGCTTTTGCGTCAATAACGGGCCTGAAACAGCCTACTCCTCCCCTTTCGAAATATACAGGACATCAGAAATCAAGGCATTCCTTCCGGTTACCGATGGCAGATGGAGAAAAGAAAGTTCACGTACCATATTAATGCACGCAGCCGTGGGTAAAACGCCACAACTGACACAACTTTTTTCCAGTCAATATTCGGCTTCAGGTAACTCAACTCTCACTGACGGGCTCAGGGGTAATGAGCTTCAATTTAACCGCGATTGGCTTGGCTTTTCAGGGAATGACCTCGAGGCTATTATTGACCTCGATACAATTACAATGATAAATAAAGTGACTCTTGGCACCCTTCACAACCCCGGTAATTGGATATTCCTGCCTAAGAACGTTGAAATAGAACTATCAGCCAATGGAATCGATTATTTCCCCGCCCGGGGAATAATAGCACATCCTGATCCTGTTACAGGAAATGAAATAATTGATTTTACTAATAACAATATTAATACAGAAGCACGTTACATTAGAGTTACGGCAAGGAATCTTGGTGTATGCCCTGAAGGACACCCCGGTGCCGGTGAACCTGCATGGTTATTTGTTGATGAGGTAATTGTGAATTAGATGAAATGGTATTATTATGATAATTGTTGACGTAAAAAAGCAAATAAAAGACAGCAACTCTAAGTTCTTAAGGAATTTACCTGTCTTTATAATTAAAATCCTTGCAAAGATTGCTTATCAGGATGAATTGAACAGAATTCTAACAAAGTACTCTGATGATATCGGAGTTGATTTCCTGCCAAAGATTCTTGAAGAAATGAATATCAAGATGCAAGTGGAAGGTATAGAAAACCTACCTGAAAACGGAAGATGTTTTTTTGTGGCGAATCACCCTTTTGGGATCGTTGATGGCTTGGTACTTACCAGTATTGTATCAGGTAAATATGGTAATTTCAAAGCCATAGGAAATGATGTATTCATGCTTATTCCACAATTGCGCCCATTAATTGCAGCCGTAAATGTGTTTGGTACTAACAAGAGAGATTATTTGATGGAACTGGATAGAGTATTCCAGTCAGATTTGCCCATTACCCATTTCCCGGCAGGATTAGTATCCAGGCTACATAATTTTAAGGTTTTAGATAGTGTGTGGCAAAAAAGCTTTATCACCAAAACTATAGAGTGCAATCGCGAAATAGTACCCCTGCATTTTTATGGCAGGAATTCTATTTTGTTCTATTCCGTGTATCTTATCAGGAAGACTATCGGAATAAAAGCCACTGTTGAATTAGCCTTATTACCTCATGAGTTTTTTAATAAGAAAAACAGAACTATTAGAGTCAGAATCGGGAAACCCATTACATTTAAAGATTTTAATAAAAACCAACGACCATCAGATACAGCGCAATGGGTAAAATCAAAAGTTTATAATCTAAGGCATTGTTCCTGAAATTACCTTATAAGCGGTACCCTGTAGTTTTCTTCTATATACTTGAAATACCAGTAAAGTTTACGATTTACCTCTATCCCATAATCTGTAGAAGGGTTATAATTGATATAGTAATTAATAACTCTGCTATACTTGTTACGGACTAAGTAGTCATTCCAGTTAGTAACTGCATAATTATTTTTCATCTGATAGAATTCATTACTATGATCTTGTGATGCAGAATATCTTAACATATACCAGGTATCGAAGTCAGGATCATCAATATTAATAACGTATTCAGTACTGTCAATAATTATTGCTTTTTTAGGATTTTGAGTGTTTTCGATGTTCTTTGGCGAGCTGCAACCCCATGCAGTAATGATAACTAAACCTAATAAAATGAGCTTTTTCATAGCTTTAAAAATTTAGGATTATTCATTGACTGTCAAATGTATACAAGCTCATTTACAGCAAAATTAGTGCCAAATTGCATCACTAAAAAAAGCCTTGTATCCATTAAGATACAAGGCTTTTTACATCAAGAGAAAGTGCCCGGAACAAGACTCGAACTTGCACATACGTAAGTATACTAGTCCCTGAAACTAGCGCGTCTACCAATTCCGCCACCCGGGCAGATTAACAATCTCATAAAAAAAACGCAGTCTGACGACTGCCACCGACCTTTGTCGGATTTGTGCCCAGGACAAGAGTCGAACTTGCACATCCTTAAGGACACCAGCCCCTCAAGCTGGCGTGTCTACCAATTTCACCACCTGGGCAATTATGAGGGCAAAGATATAATTTTATTTGGTTCACAAGTATCTTTTAGCAAATTTTTCTGCAAACATTGATGAGCGTTGAAATCAAGAGATTACAAACAGGAAAAAGAGCTTTAATAACTTTTATTGGTTTTAGACCGGCATTTTCTTATCTTTGTGCTTATCAATACCATTAAAGTTAATTATAAATCACCCTTTATGTTCAATGCTAATGACTATAAACTATTCCAGGCCAAAGGAATTGATATTAAGACTATAGAGCAACAATTGGAAAATTTTAAGAAAGGGTTCCCTTTCATTGAGCTTGTAGATGCTGCAACAGTAAAGCACGGGATTAAATTATTCAATGATTCCGAAATTGAAAAGCTGCAAAAGTTTTATGATAAGAATTGCCAGGACTATGAAATTTCGAAATTTATACCTGCATCAGGGGCAGCAAGCCGCATGTTTAAATTCCTTTATGAATTTATTGATGCACTAACAAAATCCGGTTCACCCGAGGAGATCCTTGAAAAGGATAAAGGATTTAATTCAGCCTACAATTTCTTCACTAACATTAAAAAGTTTGGCTTTTATGAGGATCTGAAAAAAGTAATGAAGGAGAATCATATAAGCATTGAAAGCAAACTTAAAGAAAAAGATTATAAACCTATTGTTGATTTCCTGCTGAGTGACCATGGTTTGGGTTATGCAAATGCCCCCAAGGCTTTAATTAAATTTCATGATTATCCTGATGGCGACAGGATGGCTATGGAAGAGCACTTAGTTGAAAGTGCAAATTATGGAACTAACGATGAACAAAGGGTTGCTGTTCATTTTACCATATCTCCTGAGCATGCTGATGACTTTATTGATCAGATTAATAAGGTAAAGGATAAATATGAAGAGCTCTTTGATGTAACGTATGAATTGACATTCTCTGTCCAGAAGTCATCTACTGATACTATTGCTGTTAATAAGGATAACAAACCTTTCCGTGATGCTGATGACAATATAGTGTTCAGACCTGGCGGACATGGAGCTCTCATTGAAAACCTGAATGATCGCGAAGGAGAAATTATTTTTATTAAGAATATTGACAATGTGGTTCCTGACCGTTTGAAAGATGTGACTTATAAATATAAGAGGGTATTAGGTGGTTACTTGATGGAACTGAGGGACAAAATATTTGAATACCTTGAATTATTGGATGACGGGGGCTTGTCGGAAAGTGAGATAAAGAAGATAGTTCATTTCTGCAACGAAAAACTCTTTATTCCTTTTACTGATGAGTTTGAAAGCTTCAGCAATATTGAAAAAATAGATTTCCTGTATTCCAAGCTCAACCGTCCGATTCGGTTATGCGGAATGGTAAAGAATGAAGGTGAACCGGGTGGTGGACCCTTCTGGGTAAGAGGCAGCGATGGTGAACTAACCTTGCAAATTGTTGAATCCTCACAAATTGACTTTTCCGACCCTTCGCAAAAAGAGATATTCGCGAAATCCACTCATTTTAATCCTGTTGACTTGGTTTGTTATGTTAGGGATTTTAATGGGGATCCCTTTGACCTAAGGGAATTTGTTGACCCGTCAACCGGTTTTATTTCAACAAAATCAAGAGATGGCCGTGAACTTAAAGCACAGGAATTGCCCGGTTTATGGAATGGCGCAATGGCTGATTGGATTACTGTATTTGTGGAAGTGCCGGTTATAACATTCAACCCGGTAAAGACTATTAATGATCTTTTACGCAAGGAACATCAGTCCAAATAATTATTGCTTCTAAGTATCCCTATAATACAGTTAAGAACATTGTTTAGTGTTCATCTGTGCTTATTCTGATAGTTATATTGTCTCTGATACTGTGATACAGTTGAATATATGGCTGATGGGTATATCTATACTCATTTAAACAAATAACCGGGACGCTGCTATTGTTGAATACACGATGGTATTGAGTATCGGCACCTCTAAATAGCCACTATTTTTAACCAATAATTTAACCGTTATTTTTAACCAATTGTTAGAACAATCCATAATATTACTTGTTTCCTCTTCATATAGTTGATGTAGTAAATAGTTCTTTCTAATGGATGAAATATTCATACTAAAGTGGTTTAAATCCCGTTAAAAGTATAACTAAATAATATAGTTCTACATTATAGTATCTCTGTCAAAAACTAACTAATATGAAATTATCACAATGGATATTGAGTTTCCTGTTATTAAGCTCTGTTTATTCATTTGCTCAAGTAAATCAGAATGAATATATTCGTACCATCTGCAATGAAAGAAAACAAAAAAATAAAGAATTCAGAAGCCCTGAAGAGTCCCCGCTAACAGAGGAAGATCAAAAGAATTTTAAAGGATTGAACTATTACCCCCCTGATATCACTTATATTGTTGAAGCAAAACTCACAAAGGAACCCTCGCCTGACACTATTAAAATGAAAACAACTACGGAGCGACTTCCTTTATACCTGGTATATGGAAAGGTTCAATTTACCCTTCATGGCAAAGAACACACGCTCACGATTTTTCAAAACATAGGATTAATGAAGAAACCGGGTTATGAAGACTATCTATTTATCCCATTTATTGATGATACGAACGGCGAGGATACTTATGGCGGTGGGCGTTTTATTGACTTAAGAAAAACTGATGGCGATTCACTGACTATTGATTTTAACAAAGCTTATAATCCATATTGTGAATACAATCACAAGTTTAGCTGCCCTATTCCTCCCAAAGAAAACTACATCAATGCTAAAGTAATGGCTGGTGAAAAAAAGTACTAAATCTTAATATCCAAGTTACTTTTTAACCTTTTGTGGATTAATATCATTATGCATAGTTTTGGCAGGTGATATTTATTCCTGTCCTTAGTAAATAATTTAAGAATTTTAGAATGAGATTTTCAACAATTCAAATGAACAGGTTGCTTATTGTATCCGGCCTTCTAATCATTTGTAATTATTGTATGGCACAACCATATAGACTCAATGAAAATTGGACGATTGGTGGTAATATCGGTATGACTTCTTTTTTTGGCGACTTAAGTATCAACGATATTGAACCGGTAAAAAAGCTCAGCAGTGAAAGTGATTGTGGATGGGGGCTGAAGGTGGGCAAACAAATCAGTCCTGTGTTCACTTTTAATCTTTCCTATTACAATGGTAAGTTAAAAGGAAGCAATCCGTCATTTGGTTACTCTTTTAGTACAAATATTAAGGAAGTATCGTTATCAACAGATGTTAGTTTGTTAAAAATAATAGTACCTGATAACACCTCCGAATTCGATATTTATGCCAAAGCAGGCGGAGGAATTACAGGGTTCAAATCAGTTAAAAATCATCTGGGAAGTGTTGATGCTGGTCCGGATATTGATACACAAGTCCCTGTAGAGACTGATGCTAAATCCACAACATTCTATATGGCTGGTATAGGTTTAAGCTATGAATTAGGCAATAATCTGAAAGCAGTTACAGAATTTGCCGGCAGGGTTACCAGAACTGATGATCTTGATGCACAACAAGGGTCTACCAATATTAAAGATTATTACACTGTGTTATCATTGGGATTGACTTACACACTCAATTCAGAAACACATAGACATCACAACACATACGTATCACCAAGTTCAGTTACGCACAGGTTTAATAAAAAAAGACCAAAGTCACAACAGCTCCAGTGCATATCGTTCTATTAACCTACGCTTGAAAGGCAGAACTCATACGTGAATGATTTATGCCCTATGCTGCTCTCGACATTTAGACTTCCTTACAACCTTCACCAGAAATGGTACGAAAGCTCCCTGCCTGCTTGTCGATCTATTAACCTACGCTTGAAAGATCGTTAATAAGCTTGTTGATTTTATTCAGAATCGAAGCATTCTTAGCTTTCACCTCGGTCAATTGTTTCTGCAATTCATCAATCTGTTTGATCATTTGATCACGTTCCTGCGAAAGTTGGGGTGTGTCCATGCTATCCGGGACCATTTCAACTGATTCTTGTTTGCTTTTTGTCTTTGAAAAATAGAGATACAACAATAGCAGAATACCTAAAAGGAGAATACCTATAACCACTTTCATGATAAGCAACATCCTCATGTCGTTGGTAGTGCGCTGTTGCAACATATCCCGATCTTCGCTTACGGTTAACAGGTGAGAGTTGATTGTCTGCAATGAATCACGTATGGAACTCTCCACACCCATAAGTTGCTGTGTGCTGTTGATTAAATTGTCATCTAATGATTTTATAAGAAGCAACTGATTATACAGCATTGATTGCTTCCTGGCATTACCGGGCACTACAGAATCCTGCATAACTTGAAAGTTAACTATCTGTTGTTGCCTTTCATTAAGCAAACGATTTAAGTCATCATTATTGGCCGAAACTGTTATACTTAACAGTAAAATGGCAAGAATATTGAGTATTTTCATAATCGATTGGTTTATAAACAAAAATAGCAAAAACTGTTCAGCAATGATATCATTGTCATGATAAAGTTGACAAGTATTTTTTTTAATGATGGGGCACATCAATGGAATAAGTAGGAAGCAAGCTATGCTATGGTTAATGAATGGATAATTCAACCACGGTACATCTTTAGTAACGCCACATCAATAGAATAACTAAAAAGCAATTGGGAAGAACCCATAACGAGCTATTTAATAAAACCTAAATTCAAGTCACTAATGCAACTTAAATAGCGAAAAGAGGCCAAACAAATATTTTTAAGACAAAGGGAAAAGAAAAGATCCCTTCCACTTTGCCCTAAGAGATAAATGTTTGTAATTTGCCTCCTAAAACGTAATACTCTACATCAGGTCATGATGATACTCTCCCGACACATGAAACGGCCCGAAAGCTAAAAAAGACAAAACACAAGGTAAAGCGATTTACTGATCAGGTAAGAACTTATGTAACTACTTGGTTAAGAAAGGATCATTCGCCTGAACAAATAAGAGGAAGAGCAATTAAAGATTGCATAGCATGCGTGTCGCACGAAAGGATATACCCATATATTTGGGAAGATAAGCGGAATAAGGGTAATTTGCACCTGCACTTGAGGAACAAGGGCAGACGTTACAGGAAACGAGGATCAGCCAAGGATAGTCGAGGAATCATACGTAATCGGGTAGATATCAGTGAACGAGGTGCTAACGAAAACCTTAAAAGACTCATAAGACAGTCCTTTCCAAAGGGATGTGATTTTGAAAAGATTACCCCTAAGCAAATTGCCAAGGTGAAAATAATATTAAATAACAGACTAGAGAAAAGATTTAACTTTGATACCCCATATAAAAAATTTGAGCAATTGACATATATTAAACCAGTTGCATTAGTGAATTGAATCCTGCAAATAAGTAAGGATTTAGAAGTAATTCCATGTATAAGAGCGGGATCATTTTAGTTGAAGGAATAGGAAAAAGATGTAAGTTTGCGCTAAATCATTACGTATATGAAGTCGTTTAAGTTTGGACTTACCTGGCTGTTTATTATAATATTTTCACTGCCATCTCTAGCACAAAATCGCTATAAAGTAAACATTAAGTTACAGGGCCTCAATGATAGTTTGATCATGATGGCAAGCTATATTGGCGATAAACAGTTTGTTGTTGATACTGCTTATGCCGATAAGCAGTTTAATTACCGTTTTGAAGGAGATTCTCTTTTGCCCGAAGGAATGTATATCATTGCCGGTCGAAATAAAACAAAGCTCTTTGATTTCATCGTTTCTGGTAAACAGAATATTACCATTACAGGTGATAAGACTAATCTTCCTTTAAGTTTGAAATCAAAGAATGACGATGAGAACAAAATTCTGTTTGAATATGTAGCATTCCTTTCTGACAAGCAAAAGCAAATGGCCCGGTTACAGGGTTTAAAAAAGAAATTTAAAGATGGAAGTGATTCTTTGAAAGTGGTTGAAAACCAAGTTGACCTGTTAAATGAAGATGTAGAGCGTTATATCAAAGGGGTCATCAATTCCCATTATGGTAAATTTATTGCTGTTTTCCTGAAGTCTATGCAACAGCCTGATGTACCTGAAGCCCCTGCATTACTGAATGGCCGAAATGATTCACTTTTTGCCTTTCATCAGTATAAAAAACATTACTGGGATAATATAGATTTGTCGGACGACCGTGTAATCCGCACCCCTGTATTGCATAGTAAAGTAGAGCAATATCTTACTAAGCTCACCTCCCCTGCTCCTGACTCTATCATTGTTTCAATTGACAGACTCTTTGCATTAGCCAAAGGTAACCGTGAAACTTTCAAGTATCTGGTATGGTATCTTACTATAAAATATGAGAGTTCAGAAATAATGGGCTATGATGCGGTTTTTGTACACATAGTTGATAAATATTATGATGACCCGAAGATGGCGTGGATGAATCCTACAGTTAAGGGGAATTTGGTAAAGAGGGCAAATACACTTCGACCTATACTTATTGGCAAGATAGCACCTGAAATGATTCTTCTTGATACGCTTCAGAAGCCTGTTTCACTTCATGCTATAGCTAAAGAATACACTATTATCTATTTCTGGGATCCTGAATGCGGGCACTGTAAAAAAGAGTCTCCAATATTGGTTGATTTTTATAATAACTTTAAGGATGAGTATAACTTTGAGGTATATGCCATATGTATGGACACCTCCTGGAAAAACATGAAAGCCTATATCCTCAAGAATAGAATGAACTGGATAAACGTCAACGGTTATTACAGCATGACCCCTGATTTTCGTGAGTTGTATGATGTACATACTTCGCCTGTAATGTATATGCTTGACGAGAACAAAAAGATTATAGCCAAGAGAGTTCTGACTGATCAGATGAAAGCCATTTTGGAGAAATTGCACCAGGAGCACAAATAATTTTACCGACTCTTCATACCATTGAATTTCGTAGTGTGCATTTGTATTCAGAATGAACATCTTCAATTAACACCTTAATAAGTACCTTAGTCAATACCCTACTTAATACCTTAACAGGTATCTTGAAGTAATTTTCATTTATTACGGTTTCCTTTCTTACGTAGGGTCTGCTGTTAAAGTAAAAAAGCCTTGTCGGCTAACAGATGATTGCTATATTTGGGGTAGCCAATGCATGGCTTTGGTAGTAATACCTATTAAATGCTTGCACCGACCCCCAGATATATCAGTCCGGTGCCATTTGTCTTAGAAGGATTTTAGGCACTATTTAAGCATTCACTTAATTAGGGATCGAGGGACTTGCAGACGATCAGCCCACCCGCCGCATTCACTTAACCATGGGAACTTTTAGGTAGTATTTGTACGATTGATTCAATAGGGTGAGATATGTATCATTTAGCTTAAGCACATGGGTATCAGTTCCACCGGTCGGCCACCCATAAGCCCCAGGATAGTCATCGGATCCCTTGTTATTAAGCACCTATGCAAACTGTATGATCGGGAGACCATAGATCAAATTTCTAAGAACCTCTACATACAATATTTTCTCGGGTATCCCAGCTTCAGCAATAAAGCTCCATTTGATTCCTCACTATTAACGGATTTTCGCAAAAGATTGTGCATGGAGCAGGTGAATGCCATTAAAGAGCGAATCGTAGCTTTAAAGACTAGTTATGTATAGGCTAGTTATGTATAGGTAACTTGCGAAAGCCAGACGCCATTAGGTATTAATTCAAAGGTGGAGTTTTTCAGCAGGCTCTTCGTAATAAGTCGTTAAAAATTACCTACAGGTAATTTTGATTCATAGCGGTTTATGTCTCTTGCAGCTGTTCAGGTGTTAATAAATACCCCCAGGCAATTTTTCTACCTTAAGGTGTGCTCTAATAGCTGATTATAAACTGTTTACTGCAGTTTTGATAATCTCTAAATATTTTTTTCAATTTACTTGACAAACTAAGTTTTTAGTTGTACATTTGTATAACCGCTTGAACTAAAGATTTAGTTGAATAAATATTACGAAGATTATGAAAGAACTTACACGATCGGAAGAGCAGGTAATGCAAATACTCTGGAGGGTTGGCAAAGGATATGTACATGAATTACTTCAATATTTTCCGGAGCCTAAACCCGCATACAACACAGTATCCACTTTTATCAGAATATTGGAAAAGAAAGGTTTTGTTGATCATGAAAATATCAATAAATCGCACTTATACTATCCAATGGTGACTAAAAGTGAATATGCAAAGCAGACTTTTAAGACTTTACTGAAAGGCTACTTTAGCAATTCATATAAGCAAATGGTATCATTTTTTGCAGATGATGATAAATTATCGATTAGCGAACTCGAAGAAATGAAAAAGCTTATTGATAAGCAAATCCTTGAGAAACAAAAAGCCAATGAAAGCTGAAAGTGATGAATGAACTATTTATATACCTCATAAAAGCAGCATTGATAAATGCCGTGATACTGGCTTTTTACTTCTATGTATTACGCAAAGGAAGCAAGTTCGGACTAATGCGTGTTGTATTGGTCCTGGCCATGGTTCTACCTTTCATGTTGCCTTTGGTACCTGTTAATGTAAATCGTCCGGAGCATACCGGGCTCCCTGTGTATGTAATTAATATTCCTGAAGTTGGCGTCAAAGCAAATGCGATAACCTCAAAGGAAGAATCAACCAACCTGCCACCCATTCCTGTATGTTTATACTACCTAATATCCCTTTCATTACTTGGAGGAATTTTATACTCTACGATGGCTATTATAAGGAAACGGATACATTCAGTTAGAAAACTCACCCCTTATGGCCATGTCTTGGTTAATAAAGACAACAAAAGCCCCTTTTCATTCTTTAAATGGGTTTTTGTATCACCGGATGACCTTGCACACTCTAAAATAGACTTAGTACTTCAGCATGAATTCTTTCACGTAAAAGCAGGACATAGTTTTGACCGGTTACTGGCAGGAATATTTAAATCAATATTGTGGTTTAGTCCTTTGGCTCATCAAATGAATACACTAGTAACAGAAGTACACGAGTACCAAGCTGATGAAGCAGTTTTGAAATTAGAAGTGAATAGCAGGGAATATAAACTTATGATTCTTACTTATTCATCAAAATTACCTTTTGGAATAATTAACCCATTTAGTGTTCACATTAATAAACGAATCATCATGATCAACAAATCAAAATCAGTTAAACTAAGTCTTCCAAGGTTAATAACTGGCGCATGCATAGCTGGATTTTTGCTTGCTCTGACAATTATAGTGTGCCCTGTGACTGGTAATAATATCATAAACGACGAACTTGTAACAGTCAAAAATACCCTATTGTCTGTACAGCAAGATACATCCACTATATATACCAGGGTTGATAAGGCGCCTCAGTATCCGGGTGGAGAAGAAGCGAGAATGCAATATTTCCAAAAAGCAGTGATATATCCGGAACAAGCCAAAAAGAAAGGGATTGAAGGAATAGTTTATGTATCATTTATTATTGAAAAGGATGGGAGTGTCACCAATATTAAACCTCTCCGTTCAGTAGATCCGCTACTTGATAAAGCTGCGGTTGAAGCTGTAAAAGGAATGCCTGCATGGATTCCCGGTGCTGTTATAGATAAAACAGTGAGCATCAAGAATGATAAGGTTGAAAAATATAAAAAAGTACGCACCCAATATACCTTACCAATAAAATTTGAATTAACGAAAGATATAATTAACAAGACTGAGAAAATAGAAAAAACAGAGAAAATAGAAAAAAACCAAGAAATCAAAGGTACACAACCTGAAGAGAGTAAAGTATTTCAAGTAGTAGATGTAATGCCCGAATTCCCCGGTGGATTTGAAGCACTGGCAGCTTACATGAGTAAGAATACTAATTACACTGAAGAAGCCAAAAAAAAGATAGTTGAAGGAGTTGTTTATATCGGTTATATTGTTGAGGCTGATGGAAGTATATCTAATGTCAAAGTACTTCGGGGTATTGGAAGTGGATTAGATGAGATAGCTGTAGAAGCAGTTAAAAATATGCCTGCCTGGGTACCCGGTAAAAAGGATGGAAAAAATGTTCCTGTACAATTTAATATGCCGGTAAAATTCTCTTTACAAGAGAAATAAACAACCTAAAAAAAACGGAATGATTGAATGAGGATAAAAAAAAGTCTGTTACTTCTAACAGACTTTTTTTACGTTTTTGAATACTCAACGTTTAATCTTTAACAGCATCAACGATTGCTTTAAATGTAGTCGGATGATTCATTGCAAGGTCGGCAAGGACCTTACGATCGAGGTTAATATTCTTTTGTTTTAGTTTGCCCATAAACACAGAATAAGACATATCGAATTCTCTTACACCTGCATTAATACGGGTAATCCATAAACTACGGAAATTACGTTTTTTCTGTCGTCTGTCACGGTATGCATACACCATGCCTTTTTCGTATGCATTTTTAGCAACCGTCCAAACATTTTTCCTCCTACCAAACTGTCCTTTGACAGCTTTGAGGATCTTTCTTCTGCGTGCTCTAGACGCAACTGCGTTTACTGATCTTGGCATTTTTTAATTGTTTTTTACTTTCGCGGTTAACTTTCACAAGCCAACACTTAGTTGCAGAAAGCAAGGGTTAATAAATAAATTAACACAAATTTACTGAAGCATTATTTTTACAATTTTAGCATCGGCTTTATCAACAATAGCAGAGTAAGTTAAATTACGTTTGCGCTTGGTTGATTTTTTAGTCAAGATGTGGCTTTTGTAAGCATGCTTCCTTTTCAGTTTACCGGTGCCGGTTACATCAAACCTTTTTTTGACAGCGGATTTCGACTTCATTTTTGGCATTACCTGATTTGTTAATTGGGTTTATATTGAGATTTAAAAACTTACTACTTTTTCGGAGCAATAATCATGATCATTCGTTTACCTTCGAGTAAAGGAAGTTTTTCAACTTTCCCATAGTCTTCCAGTAATGAAGCAAACTGGAGGAGCTTAATTTCGCCCTGATCCTTATAAACGATGCTTCTTCCCCTGAAATGTACTTCAACCTTAACTTTGGCACCTTCTTCAAGAAACCTGATGGCGTGTTTCAGCTTGAAATTGAAATCATGGTCATCAGTATTAGGTCCCAGCCTAATTTCCTTGACCACAATTTTGGCTGATTTTGCCTTTATCTCCTTTTGCTTTCTCTTGAGTTCATAAAGAAACTTTTTGTAATCAGTTACTTTACAGACCGGTGGATTAGCAGTTGGAGAAATCTCAACAAGATCAAGTTCCAGCTCTTGGGCAATTACCAGGGCATCCTTTATATTATAAATTCCCTGTTCTACATTATCACCAACTACCCTTACTACAGGGGCTTTGATCTTTTCATTGATAAAGTGTGGATCCTCTTGCTTTCTTTGTGCTGGCCGGGGACCTCTTGGATTTCTAAAAGGCGTTGCTATATCTATTCCTCCTTAGGTTAATTAATACTTGAAGCCCACATTTACTGCATAGCTTCTTTAACTTCTTTATTTATCAGATTTATAAAATCTTCTATTTTGAATGACCCTAAGTCACCTACTCCATGACGGCGGACGGAAACTGTACCTTCCAACTCTTCCTTTTCGCCAACAATAATCATAAAAGGAATCTTGCTGATTTCTGCGTCACGAATCTTCCTGCCTGTCTTCTCGTTTCTGTCGTCAATTTTGCCGCGAATTTCGGAATTATTCATGATATCTAAAAGTTTTTTTGAATAATCCATGTATTTTTCACTGATTGGCAGTATTATTACCTGGTCTGGTGCAAGCCAGAGGGGGAAATTACCCGCTGTATGTTCTATAAGAACTGCAACAAAACGTTCCATTGAGCCAAAAGGAGCCCGATGAATCATTACTGGTCGGTGTTTTTGATTGTCACTGCCAATATATTCAAGTTCGAATCTTTCAGGTAGATTATAATCAACCTGGATTGTTCCCAATTGCCATTTACGACCTAAAGCATCTTTGACCATAAAGTCAAGTTTAGGGCCATAGAAAGCAGCTTCGCCGTATTCAACTACAGCATTAATGCCTGCTTCAGCAACAGATTCGGTAATTGCTCTTTCAGCTTTCTCCCAATTTTCATCGCTCCCGATATACTTTTCATGATCGTTAGGATCACGTAATGAAATCTGAGCGGTGTATTCGTTAAAATCAAGTGTTTTAAAAATGTGAAGTACAATATTAATGACTGACATAAACTCAGTCTTAATCTGGTCAGGCATACAGAACAAATGTGCATCATCCTGAGTAAATCCTCGTACACGTGTCAGACCGGAGAGCTCACCACTTTGTTCATAACGATAAACCGTACCAAATTCAGAAAACCGAAGTGGAAGGTCTTTATAGGAACGGGGTTTAGAGGCGTAAATTTCACAGTGGTGCGGACAATTCATTGGTTTAAGCATAAATTGTTCACCTTCTACAGGGGTATTGATAGGTTGGAAACTATCCTTCCCGTATTTCTGGAAGTGGCCTGAAGTCTTATACAGCTCAACGTTCCCGATGTGAGGAGTAATTACCGGCTGATAACCTGCTTTTTGCTGTACATTACGCAGAAAACGTTCCAAACGTTCACGAAGCATAGCACCCTTAGGTAACCATAAAGGTAAACCAAGGCCTACTTTTGATGAGAAAGTAAAAAGTTCCATTTCCTTGCCCAGCTTTCGATGATCGCGTTTCTTAGCTTCTTCGAGCATTTCAAGATAATCGGTCAGCTCTTTCTGCTTTGGGAAAGTAATCCCATATATACGGGTAAGCTGTTTGCGCTTTTCATCGCCACGCCAGTATGCACCAGCTATATTGAGTAATTTAATCGCTTTTATGGTGCTGGTATCTGGCAAATGAGGACCACGGCACAGGTCAGTAAAAGACCCTGATTTATAGAAAGTGATCTGACCATCTTCCAGGTCCTGGATCAGTTCTAGTTTATATTCGTCATTCTTTTCCTTAAAGAATGCCAAGGCATCAGCTTTTGATACTGCACTACGTGTAAAAATCTGTTTTTCACGGGCCAGAGCTAACATTTTATCTTCAATGGTTTTCAGATCTTCAGCAGTAATTTGCTTTTCACCAAAATCCATATCATAGTAAAAGCCATTCTCAATAGCAGGACCAATACCAAATTTAACACCGGGGAATAACAATTCAACAGCTTCAGCCAAAAGGTGAGCTGATGAATGCCACATAGTATATTTTCCTTCCGTTGAATCCCATGTGTTGAGTTTCAAGCGGGCATCATGGTTAATAGGACGTGTTGCATCCCATAATTCACCATTCACAGTTGCAGATAAAACGTTACGGGCCAGTCCTTCACTGATACTCTTTGCTATTTCAAGCGAAGTAGTTCCTTCAGGGTATTGTCTTACTGTGTTATCGGGTAGAGTAATATTAATCATATATCGTTTCCAAAAAGGATACAAAGGTAGTTAAAATCCACACATTTTTACAGGAATTGAACAAAATAGCTCTTCTAATGCATATACTGCTTCTTAATTAAAACTATTACTAAGAGTAGTAATAGCGTAATAACTTTATAAACTGGCATTTATAATGATCACTTCATTAACCTGCCAAAAGTCTCAATTGCTTTATAAATCAGCAACTCAAATAATATTTATTATTTGGAATGACAATAAACACTTCTAACTTTGCACCACCAAATGAAGCCTTCTATGAAACGGAACGACATACTATTTTCACTCATTGTTATATTGTTTTTCGTGCCTTTTTTTGTAAGTGATGAGCTTTTTAGCACGTACGAACAGTTCAACAGTGAACATGGTATGATTATGAGCTTTATCAAGTTTGCCCTATTGGCTACTCTGGGTGAAACAATCGGATTACGTATCAAATCAGGTCATTATTGGACTTCAGGATTTGGATTAGTGCCTAGAGCTTTAGTATGGGGAGTGCTTGGTTTGACCATTAAACTCTCATTCATTATTTTTACCTCCGGTACTATAGAATTTCTTGCATTTATGGGAATGGATCATCCTGCTGAGATATACCAAGGAGGGTTCACACTCCAAAAGTTGTTTATTGCTTTCTGTATTAGTTTTGCCATGAATACTATATTCGGTCCGGTTATGATGACTATGCATAAGATAACTGACATGCATATACAGATGACCGGTGGTACTATTAAGGGTTTCTTTACCCCCATTGATTTCGCAGTTATACTAAAGAACCTGAATTGGGATGTTCAGTGGAACTTTGTTTTCAAAAAAACAATTCCTTTCTTTTGGTATCCTGCACATACGATTACGTTTATGCTTGCAGCCCAATATCAGGTACTTTTTGCTGCTTTCCTGAGTATTGCGCTTGGTTTAATATTGGCAATTGCTTCATTGAAAAGCAGATAACAATAAAATGCCTTAAGTTTTTGAGAAATAAATTAGATTATTCAGAACCTAATACGTAACTTGCAGCCATTTAGTAGATTATAATTAAATTGATTCAATATAAAGGTCCCAAATGCAATTTGTGCAATTGAAACACTAAAAAAACATAGATAGTAATGAAGGAAATATTTAGAAATGACACACCTATCAGTTATGAGATAGTACAATCAAACATCAAGAAGATGAATCTTCCAAGTGTTGGTAAGGGTAGTATCAGGGAAGTGAAGAAGCTTATTGATTTAATTGAAAAAGAATCAGGTAAGAAGTTTGTCCGCATGGAAATGGGAATTCCGGGTTTAACTCCATCATCCATAGGAACTGACGCTGAGATTAAAGCATTAGAGAACGGAGTAGCTGCAATTTATCCTGACATTGATGGCAATCCAGAGCTTAAGAAACAGATGTCACTTTTTGTAAAGAATTTTGTCAACGTAAACGTTAGTCCCGAATCATGCATTCCGACAGTAGGAAGTATGCAAGGCAGTTTTGCAGCGTTCCTTACCCTGGCAAGGATGGATGCCAAGCGTGATACTACCTTGTTTATTGATCCCGGTTTTCCGGTTCATAAACAACAGCATAAAGTATTAGGACAGAAGTTTGAAAGCTTTGATGTTTATGATTACCGTGGCGAAAAGCTAAGGGATAAACTTGAATCATATTTAAAGACCGGAAAAATTCATTCTATCTTTTATTCTAATCCCAACAATCCTTCATGGGTTTGTTTAAATGATGCTGAATTAAAGATTATTGGTGATCTTGCCAACCAATATGATGTGGTTATTTGTGAAGACCTGGCTTATTTTGGTATGGACTTTCGTAAAGACTATTCAATACCCGGGCAACCGCCTTATCAACCATCGGTAGCCAGCTATACTAATAATTACATCCTGTTTGTTTCCAGTTCCAAGGTATTCAGTTACGCCGGACAGCGTATCGGCATGATGGTTATATCCGATAAGTTATTTGCACGAAAAGCACCTGATTTGTTGAAATATTACAGTAGTGATATCTTTGGACGTGCAATGGTATTCGGCACTGTTTATGCTCTCAGCTCAGGAACAGCTCATTCAGCACAATATGCATTGTCAGCTATGTTGAAAGCTTGTAATGAAGGAACCCATAATTTTTTCAAAGATGTTCACGTATATGCTGAGAAGGCCCATGTTATGAAGAAATTATTTATTGATAATGGTTTCCACATTGTTTATGATAAAGACCTTGACCAACCTGTTGCTGACGGATTTTACTTCACTATAGCTTATCCCGGCTTTAGCGGTGATGAGTTAATTGAAGAGCTAATGTACTATGGGGTAAGCGCTATATCACTATCTATAACAGGAAGTACACGTCTGGAAGGATTGCGTGCATGCGTTTCACTGGTTCATCCATCACAGTTCCCTGATTTGGAAATGCGCCTGAAGAAGTTCCATGAACACCATGCTGAAGTAAAGCAGGCATGCTTATCACATTAAACTTGACATTTTATCAGTCGCCTCTTTATAATGGTTTTAAATAAGCCATTTTAATCTATTTTAACTGGATTATTCAGAATAAAATAGCAAATATTGACTAATTTCGTTGCCCGAATATAATAGAAAAACAAAACCCGAATATCATGGCAAAATTTAAAGGTGATATCGTTATTGACATTGAAAAATGCAAGGGTTGCCAGGTATGTATACCGGCTTGTCCGAACGATGTAATAGCTGTATCGAAAAATGTGAATGGCAAAGGTTACAACTATGCCGAACCTGTTAACGAAGACGACTGTATTGGATGTGCGAACTGCGCTGTAGTTTGCCCTGATGGAGTTATAACTGTATACAGGAAAAGAATTGAATAAGAAATCTAATTACTGAAAGTCTATGAAAGAACTCAGATTAATGAAAGGCAATGAAGCCTTTGCTGAAGCAGTCATCAGAGCAGGTGCCGATGGTTACTTTGGTTATCCGATTACCCCTCAGTCGGAAGTGATGGAATACCTTATGGCTCAAAAACCATATGAAACTACAGGCATGGTTGTATTGCAAGCAGAGAGTGAAATAGCTGCAATCAACATGGTATATGGTGGTGCTGCTGCCGGAAAACGTGTTCTTACTTCTTCTTCGAGTCCTGGTATCAGTTTGAAACAAGAAGGAATCTCCTATATAGCTGCTGCTGAATTACCTTGTGTTATTCTGAATGCTGTTCGTGGTGGACCTGGTTTAGGTACTATTCAACCTTCACAGAGTGACTATTTCCAATCAACCAAAGGTGGTGGACATGGCGATTATCGTTTAATTGTACTTGCTCCTGCCTCTGTACAGGAAATGGCTGACTTTGGATTCTTAGGATTTGACTTAGCTTTTAAATATCGCAACCCGGTGCTCATTCTTTCTGATGGCGCAATTGGTCAGATGATGGAAAAAGTTGAATTACAGGAACAACGTCCTCGTTTTACTGAAGAAGAAATTATTAAGAATACACCATGGGCTGCTGTCGGGAAACCGACTACCCGTGAACGTAATATTGTCACCTCTCTTCGCTTGGATTCTCATGAGCAGGAAAAACACAATATTCACCTTCAGGCAAAATATAAAGTTATTCAGGAAAACGAAACACGTTATGAAACACTCAAGTGCGAGGATGCTGATTATATTCTCATCGCTTATGGTACAAGTGCTCGTTTATGCCTGAAGGCTGTTGACCTTGCCAGGGCTAAAGGTATCAAAGTTGGTCTGCTTCGTCCTATCACTTTGTTCCCATTCCCTACAAAACCAATTGCTGAACTAGCTACCCGTACTAAAGGTATGTTATCCGTTGAAATGAGTGCAGGACAAATGGTAGAAGATGTTCGCTTAGCTGTTGGTGATAAAGTTAAAGTTGAACATTTCGGTCGCATGGGAGGGGTAATACCTTCACCTGTTGAAGTTTTGGAAGCATTAGAATCAAAATTAATCGGAGGATAAGTAATGGATACAGTAACAAGAGAAGATATCCGCAAACCGGAAAATATAGTTTATCAGAAGACTAAATTAATGACCGATAATACGCTGAGTTTCTGTCCTGGCTGCGGCCATGGTACTGCTCACCGTATCGTTATGGAAGTAATTGATGAAATGGGCCTTCAGGATAAGACTATTGGTATTGCACCAGTAGGTTGTTCTGTGCTTGCTTATGATTTCATGAATATTGACATGGTACAGGCTGCACATGGTCGTGCTCCTGCTGTAGCAACTGCTCTTAAGAGACTATACCCTGAGAAATGTATTTTCTCATACCAGGGTGATGGTGACCTTGCTGCTATTGGTACTGCTGAAACTATCCATGCCTGCAATCGTGGCGAGAATATTGTAATCATATTCATCAATAACGGTATTTATGGTATGACCGGCGGGCAAATGGCTCCTACTACCCTCGAAGGTATGAAGACTGCTACCTGCCCTTACGGACGTGACATTAAAATGATGGGTAATCCGCTTAAGATGACCGAACTGGTAGCTACGCTGCCAGGTACTATTTATGTAACACGTCAATCCGTTCACACTCCTGCTAATGTGCGCAAAGCAAAGAAAGCAATCCGTAAAGCATTTGATAATCAAATGAATAATAAGGGTGGCGTTTCTTTTGTTGAGATCGTTTCTAATTGCAACTCAGGCTGGAAGATGACCCCTACACAGGCAAATCAATGGATGGTTGACAATATGTTCCCATTCTACCCATTAGGTGATATTAAGGTAAATGAGGACTAACGAATTTAAAACTTTAAAGCAATGACTGAAGAAATTTTAATAGCCGGCTTTGGGGGACAAGGTGTTCTCTCAATGGGTAAAATCCTCGCTTATTCAGGTGTTATGGGAAATAAGGAAGTAAGCTGGATGCCTTCATACGGACCTGAAATGCGTGGTGGAACTGCTAACGTAACCGTTATTATCAGTGATGAACGCATCAGCTCTCCTATTATCAGTTCATACGATACTGCAATTATTCTTAATCAACAGTCGATGGACAAATTTGAGAATACTGTTAAACCAGGTGGTGTTCTGATTTATGACCCTAATGGAATTACACGTCATCCTGTCCGTACTGACATTAACATTTACTCTATTGAAGCTGCTGATGAAGCTGCAAAGGTAGGTTTATCAAAAGTGTTCAATATGGTAGTTTTAGGTGGATTCCTTAAGCTAAAACCAGTTGTACAACCTGAGTTTATTCATAAAGGACTTGAAAAATCCTTACCTGCAAGGCATCATAATCTTATTCCTGAAAACGAAAAAGCTATCGCTAAAGGAAAAGAAATTATCAAGCCTGTTCATTTGTTGAACTAACTGGTGCACACACACTATAGTTTCAAAACCTTCGATATTCGTATCGGAGGTTTTTTTATTCCCGGTGCTTACTGTATCTGACTTTAACTATTCTAATACTAAGGCAATTGTTGTTTCATACGATTCTGGTAAATACGCTATATCAAACCTGACGTGTCTCAACTTTTGTGTCTTACCCTTTTTGATGTACATTGGTAACTCCAAACATAGCAACAACCCGCTAGCGGACAAGGCTTTTTACTTTAACAGCAGACCCTTAATAACTCTAAAAATGAGTTTTAAATATTTGCTCAGATAATACTCTTAAAAATTATTGAAATAACAAGGTTAAATAGCGCAATATCAGTCGCTTGTTTAAAACATTTATTGATACTGACCACATGTGTTTAAAGGGAGTGATTATTACAAAACAGAAATTCTGGTAATTATGCCATCCTACAGCTAACCTACTAATATACTGTATTTTACAGTTAATATTTCTGACACTAAATTGCTTTAACCTTAAAAGCACTGTAACAAAAAGATACACAGTGTGATACAGCCTGTTTTTCTTTCCATATCCTCAAATGCGTAGCCTGTAGGAACTCATCACAGGGTAGTGCCGGGTACAGGCTCTAAATTTATCATTTGGCTCATCTAAATCTAGCTTTACGGTCAATCAGTCCAACCATCTAAATCTGGCTTTATGGTCAATCAGTCCAACCATTTAAATTTAGCTTTACGGTTAATCACTCCTACCATTAAAATTTGCTTTATGGTCAATCAGTCCAACCATCTAAATAATATCAACATCTAAATTATAACAACCAGAGAAATTATGCGTACCATGTAAAGTCTAAAAAGGAAGCTGCCAATAATTAGCAGCTTCCTTACAATGAAAAAGAATATTAAACCCTATAATTATAGTTAAGATTAGTAAACGTCAAAGCCATCCTGATTACTGATAAGCCTAGTCTATGTTAAGGTATTCTCAACCAACTTCATTCATTAACTTAGTGAGTCTATGATAAGCTAAATGTACCTATATCCCCTCGGGTTTCAAATAAGCTTAGTATCTATTCAGTTACTCCGAATTCATTCAAGCTTATCCTATACAAATAAGGCATTCGCGAACCTACCCCTCTATTGCGTTACATGGATAAGATCAAGCTTATCCTATACAGATAAGGCATTCGCGAACCTACCCCTCTATTGCGTTACATGGATAAGATCAAGCTAATCCTGTACAGATACGGCATTCGCGAACCTACCCCCCTATTGTGGTACGTGGATATGATCAAGCTAATCCTGTACACAAATGACTTTGTATGAAACTAAGCTTTGTATTCACCTAAATCCTTAGGATGGCTTTGGTTAATAAAACTTACTTTCGATATATTTTCAGCTCTTCCGATCCTGATAAAGATTTCTGCTGAACGTGTATAAACATCGTCACGATTAGCATCATGTAATAACAAGCATCCCATGATAACATGACCAGCCATTTCTACCAACCTGCGTGCATGGAAATCAAGGAACTCATTATCATCCTGTTCTTGTACTTTTTCAACAATTTTACCATACTGGTCAGCCATCTTTTCAAGTAATGATTTAAGATACTGCAATTCCGGTTTTACAGGGATTGATAAATAGTCCTGCATGGCTTTCAGATAAGCTCCGTTGGTTACTCCCCTAATAGCGGCCACTACCTGCAATTGTGAAGTACCCTCATAAATAGTGGTAATACGGGCATCACGATATAACCTTTCGACAGGAAAATCTTTCATAAAACCGGTACCACCGTGAACCTGAATGGCATCATAGGCAATCTGGTTGCAGTATTCACTTGAAAAGAGCTTTAGCATTGGAGTGAAAATATCAGCAAGTTTCAGATAATATTTGAATTCATCGCGTTCAGCAGGTTCCAGTTTACGTTCCTGACTAATGAATGTATATGACTTGTACATATCAACGAAGCGACAGGTTTCATAGAGCAGGGAACGAACGGCATCAATCTTCACCTTCATGTTGGTAAGCATTTCATAAATAGCAGGGTATTGAATGATAGCCTTGCCAAACTGCTCCCGTTCTTCAGCATATTTAGCTGCTTCCCGATATGCTGCTTCTGCTAAACCAACTGACTGAGCCCCGACCCCTAAACGTGCAGAGTTCATCAGTGACATTACATATTTTATCAATCCCAACTTGGTATCACCAATAAGCCTTGCAGGTGCATTTTTAAATACCAGTTCACAGGTCGGAGATCCTTTAATACCAAGTTTATTTTCAATACGGCGTATTTTTACTGCCTGTTCTTTACGATCATAAACAAACAATGACAATCCGCGAGCATCTTTCGTACCTGGCTCAGAACGAGCTAAAACAAGTGCAATATCAGCATCACCATTAGTGATAAAACGTTTTACACCATCAAGATACCAGGTATTGTCCTTTGGGTTAAAGGTTGCTTTAAGTTGTACAGCCTGCAAGTCGCTACCGGCATCAGGTTCTGTTAAATCCATAGCTGCAGTTGCGCCCTTATAAAACTGAGGCAGGTACTCACTTTTGATTTCTTCAGAGGCGAACTCATGGATAGTCTCAGCGCAATCCTGTAATCCCCAGATATTGGCAAACCCTGCATCAGCGCGTGACACAATCTCAGCAGCCATTACATAGGGCACAATCGGGAAATTCAAACCATCATATTTACGAGGAAGCGACATACCAATCATGCCTGCTTGTTTGAGTGCGTCAAGGTTATCACGGGTACCAGATGCATATTGAACTGCGTTATCAATAAGCTGAGGGCCTTCTTTATCAACTCCTTCAGCATTTGGAGCAACAATATCACCAGAAATTTCACCAATAATCTCCATTACTTTATCATAACTATCCAGCGCATCTTCAAAATCACGCGGTGCATAGTCATACTCATCTTTCTCAACATAGTTTTTTTCTTTCAACCTGACGATTTTCTCCATTAAGGGATGAGAAAGATGGAACTTCAGGTTTTCGTTATCTGTATAAAAGTTAGCCATTTTGTAAGTTCTTAAAGTTGCTTCACTATCTTGAATTTGCCTTGTAATACTTGATCATTTTGGGTATTACATCCGTAATGCTTCCGATAATGGAATAATCGGCAATGTGATTGATAGGTGCATTCACATCAGTGTTGATAGAGATAATCTGAGCTGATTGATCCATACCTGCCCTATGCTGTACGGCACCTGAAATTCCACAGGCTATGTAAAGCTTCGGACGAACAGTAATACCCGTTTGTCCTATCTGGCGTTCGTGTTCAACAAAGCCCGCGTCAACAGCAGCTCTTGAAGCACCAACCTGTGCACCAAGCACATCGGCAAGGTCAAATAACAAGTTAAAATTTTCTTTAGAGCCAACACCATATCCTCCGGCAATAATCACCTGAGCATTCTTGATGTTAATTTTGCTCTGTTCCATATGACGTTCAATGATCTCAACTAAAAAGTCAGCGTCAGTCAGAATACTTACATCAATGTTATGTACAGTCCCTTTGTAATGCTCATCCGTGATTTCTTTTTTCATTACTCCTTCACGAACAGTTGCCATTTGAGGGCGTGTTTCAGGATTAACGATAGTAGCAATAATATTTCCACCAAAGGCAGGACGAATCTGATATAGGAGGTTCTTATATTCCGTGTTTGTTTTCGTCTCCACATGGTCACCAATCTCCAGACTGGTACAGTCGGCAGTTAAACCACAACGCAAAGCAGAAGCAATACGTGGAGCAAGGTCACGACCAATAGAGGTTGCACCGAAAAGAGCAATCTCAGGTTTTTCTTTCTTGAACAGGTTTAGTATTATGGATGCATGTGGCAGAGTGGTGTATGGGAATAATCTTGCATCATCTGCAACGTGCAATTTATCAACGCCATAAGGGAAAACCTGTTTTTCTATACCTTTCAGGTCACTACCTATAACAATAGCCTCAAGCTTAACCTGCAACTCAGATGCCAGCTTCCGTGCTTTTGATAATAACTCCAGACTTACATCAGCAATGTTCTTTTCCTCTGTAAGTTCGCAATATACAAATATGTTATTCACTTTTTTTCAGGTTTAGTTTAATAAAGATTTAACCAATCACATGGCTGTTGAGCAATTCCTTAACAAGTCCGTCAATATCCTGCTCGGATGACGTAAGGACTTTTGAATCTTTTGTCTGGAATACCACGTTTTCTATTTTTTTTACTTTAGTAGGTGATCCAGATAAACCGAGCCATCCGGGATTAGGATTCAAATCATCAGCAGTCCATTCTTCAATTTGAAGGTATGGTCTGAGATTGTAGAGTTCAGTATAATCCTTAGTTTCGTTTTGTAATTCAGTTACTGTTCTTGCATGTTTGAATTTCATCAACTGCTTTGAGATTCGTTGACGGCAAGCAGGTGCTGAACCGTGTACGGTAACAGCAGCAGGCAGTTTAACCTTAACAACTTCAACACCTCTTTCAAGGCGGCGTCTGATAATCAGATATGTTTTGGTAGCTTCAATGATCTCTTCAGCATAGGTTACCTGGGGCAGGTGAAGCTTTTCAGCAGTCTGAGGCCCAACCTGAGCAGTATCACCATCAATTGCCTGTCGTCCCGATATAAGCAGGTCAAAAGGTTCAAGTTTTTTAACGGCGAGTGAAATAGTATAGGAAGTAGCCAGGGTATCACTACCAGCGAATTTTCGGTCAGTAATTAAAAATCCTCTATCAGCCCCACGGTACATTGCTTCACGAATAATTTCAGCAGCCCTGAAAGGCCCCATCGTTACTATGATTACTTCGCAATCATCCATTTTATCTTTAATGCGTAAAGCCATCTCAAGTGCATTAAGGTCTTCAGGATTAAAGATTGCAGGCAAAGCTGCCCTGTTTACAGTACCATCAGCTTTCATAGCATCCTTCCCGACATTTCGGGTATCAGGCACTTGTTTGGCAAGCACAATAATTTTAAAACTCATAGAATATAGTGTATTTGAATATGCAAATTATTGATTTTTAGATCTTAGCTAGTTTCCCCCATCTAAGAATAGCGCGTTGCAAAAATATAACATTAGATCGAACCATCAAAACTTAATTCTGCTTTAACGGTTAACGACTATCTGGCAGGGATATTTAGGAGTAATGCCTTAAATAGTTGATCGGATTATGCTCAGTATTCAATTATTCAATCAGTTGTAATCCGAAGTACTGCCATAAATGGTTGATTGCATTAACTGGAGCTTCTATCTATTATTCAGTA